>DASPYC010000062.1:0-6530 GCA_035636955.1 Casimicrobiaceae bacterium | reverse complement strand
AGCGACGCAGTGCGGGTATGTCGATCCAACCGCAGCGACGCGGCCGGCCCGTCACTGAACCGAACTCGTTGCCGCGCTTCGCGAGCCCGGTGCCGACCTCATCGGTCAGCTCCGTGGGAAAGGGGCCGGTGCCCACGCGCGTGGTGTAGGCCTTGACGATGCCGAGCACGTAGTCAAGCAACTGCGGTCCGATGCCGCAGCCCGGTGCCGCAGCGCCCGCCAAGCAATTCGAGCTCGTTACGTAGGGATACGTACCGTGATCGATGTCGAGGAGCGCACCCTGCGCGCCTTCGAATACCAATGAATCGTTGCGTTCGCGCGACTGATGGATCAACGCGGCGACGTCCGCGACCATCGGCGCGATTGCGGCGGCGAATGCCAATGTTTCGTCGCGCGTCTTCTCGAACGGCACCGGCGAGCATTTATGGTACTGAACAAGCGTGAAGTTGTGATAGTCGAGCAGGGCGGTGAGCTTGGCGCTGAAACGATCGGGATCGAGCAGATCCTGAACACGCAACGCGCGCCGCGCGATCTTGTCTTCGTACGCCGGGCCGATGCCGCGGCCCGTCGTGCCGATTTTGGTATCGCCCATCCCGGCCTCGCGCGCCTGGTCGAGCGCCACGTGCACAGGCAGCACGAGGGCGCACGCGGGCGATATTCGTAGTCTCGACCGGATCTCGATTCCTGCGGCTTCGAGCTCCGCAATTTCCGCCATCAGCGCCGACGGCGAGAGAACGACGCCATTCCCGATGTAGATCGCAACGTCGGGCCGAAGCGCGCCGGACGGAATGAGCCGCAGCACCGTCTTCTTGCCGCCGATGACAAGCGTGTGGCCGGCGTTGTGGCCGCCCTGAAAACGGACGACGCCCTGCGCGCTTTCCGTCAGCCAATCGACGATCTTGCCTTTGCCTTCATCGCCCCATTGGGTACCGATGACGACGACGTTCTTGCCCATTGCAGTGTCAGACCGAGTAATAGATAGAGCGGATGAAGCGAAACGGCGCGGGAACAACGCGCATCTTACCGCTGCGCCCTGGCGAGGACTGCGTTGAGTTGCCGCAGATACAAGGTGAAGCCGGTCGCGGGACGCGAGCGGCCGAAAGCTTTGCCGATGCCGTCGTAACGGCCGCCATTGCCGATGGCGGACGGCTCGCCGGGCGTGAATACCGAGAATATCGCGCCGTTGTGATAGTGATAGCCGCGCAAATCGGCGAGATCGATGTGCAGCGCCTCGACGTGCGTCCCCACCGACTGCGAGAGGGCATCCAGCGTTCCAAGCGCATTCGCGATGGCGGGCGTATCGGGCAGCACGTCGCGGGCATTCGCGAGCACCTCCTGAGCGGGGCCATACAGCGACGGCAACGCTGTCAGCGCATTGCGCCATGCGGCGGGAAGCCTGCGGCAAAGCTCCGCGACGGCGGGCACGTCCTTGGCGCCGATGGCAACGAAGAGGTCGCCTTCTTCGTTGGCAATACCTGCGCCGTGTGCCAGCGCTCGATAGACGCCGACGTGGCCGAGATCGAGATGCAGGCCTGCGAGTCCCGCCGCATCGAGCGATGAGATCAGCAATGCAACGACTTCGCGGTCGCCGTCGATGCCGGGCTCACCGAAAAGCTCCGCGCCAACCTGAAACACTTCGCGCGTCGTCCCTGGAACGTTCGACATCGTGCGCAGTACGCTGCCGGCGTAACACAATCGCGTCGGACCCGGTTCATTCAGCACGTGCGCGTCGATCCGCGCGACCTGCGGTGTGATGTCCGCTCGCACACCGACGAGACGGCCCGACAATGGATCGACGACCTTGAATGTCTGCAGCTCGAGATCGCTGCCGCTGCCGGTCAACAATGAATCGAGATGCTCGATCAGCGGCGGTTGAACGAGGCGATAGCCGCGCGATGCGAAATGGTCGAGCAAATTCCGGCGCATTGATTCGAGCCGCGCCGCCTCGTCGGGCAGCACGTCCTCGATCGATTCAGGTAGCAGCCATCTACGCATTCTGGAGCACCAGGAGCGAGACGATACCGAAGCCGATGGCGATCAAGCCGATGAAGCGAAGCTGACCGTCGGAGAGCTCCGTCAAGCGCTGGAACGCTTCACGCCAGACTCGCGGCGCCAGGAATGGCAGCAGTCCCTCGAGAATCAGCAACAACGCGAAAGCGATCCAAAGCGATTCCGTCACGTCGGGCTCGTGACTCGTGAGCCGCTACTTGGCCGGCAGCTTCGACCCACGACCCGATCCGTATTGCTTGAAGTACTGGAAGAACTCGGAGCTCGGATCGAGGACCAGCATGTCGCTCTTGTTGCGGAACGTCGACTTGTACGCTTCCAGGCTGCGATAGAACGAATAGAACTCCGGATTCTGCCCGTATGCGTCGGCGTAGATCGTCGACGCGCGCGCGTCGCCTTCGCCCTTGATCTTCTGCGCGGCGCGATAGGCATCGGCGAGAATGACCTGACGTTGGCGATCGGCGTCGGCTTGGATCTTTTCCCGCTCAGCGGATCCGAGCGAGCGCAGCTCGTTCGCGACGCGGCGTCTCTCCGATTCCATTCGTTGATACACGGGGCCGGTAACATCCGGCGGCAGCTCGACGCGGCGCAAGCGTACGTCGATGACTTCGACGCCGATCGACGCTGCATCGGCATTTGCCTTTTGTCGAGTCAGCGACGTGATGAGATCGCGTTCAGTGGATATCGTCTCGTGCGCGGTGTGCTTGTTCACTTCCTCGGCGAGGTTGGCGCGAACGGTCTGCGACAAACGGCGGCGCGCGGCTTCCTCGTCGCCGCCGACCGAAATGTAGTATTGCTTCACGTCAAGAATGCGCCAAAGGACGAAGAAATCGACGAGCAGCGGTTTTTTTTCCGACGTCGTGATCCGATCCGGTTCCGCGTTGTCGAGCACCTGATTGACTTTGTCGTAGTACTTGACGTTCTGCACGAGCGGCATCTTGAAATACAGTCCCGCGTTCGCTTGTGTCTCGATTACTTCACCGAGCTGGAACTTGATCGCGTACTTGCGCTGGTCTACCGTGTAGATCGCCTGCGATGCGACGAGGAGCAGCGCGACGACCAGCGCGAGGATGGGCATCGAGAATTTCATCGCCAGCCTCCCGCTGGGCCGCCCCAAGGGAGGCTTGGTCCCCCTCTGGGGGGTGGCGCGGGGAATTCGCGGAGCACCGCTCCGCGCCCGCGACACGGGCCGGCTGCGCAAAGCCGGCCCTCCGCGAACATTGTGAGCGTGGGGGTCGTCATCGTCCCTCTCGACTGCGTAGTGTTTCGCGCGAGCGCGCTGGGTCGACCGTTACCGCCGGTTCAGGGGTCGCCCGCGGCGGCGAAGCAGCCGAATCGCCGGCCGATGCTGGCGCAGATGCTGCGGCGCCCTGCTGCAGCAGCTTGTCGAGCGGCAAGTTGAGCAGGTTCGCACCGCTCTTTTGGTCGATCAGCACCTTGCTCGAGTTACCGAGCACCGACTGCATCATGTCCAGATAGAGCCGGTCACGCGTGACGCCCGGCGCTTTCTGATATTCGACGAGGATGTCGCGAAAGCGCGCGGCATCGCCTTCGGCCCGCTGGACGACCTCAGTCTTGTAGCCGCTCGCTTCTTCGCTCAACCGCGATGCCTGGCCACGCGCGCGCGGCACGACATCATTCGCATAAGCCTGACCTTCGTTCTTCGAACGCTCGCGATCCTGGCCCGCTTTGACGGCGTCGTCGAACGCGGCCTGCACTTTTTCCGGCGGCTGCACGCTTTGCAGCGTCACCTTCTGCACGTAGATGCCGGTGCCGTAACGATCGAGCATCTGTTGCATCAGTTGTTCGGTCTGCTTCGCGATCTGCTCGCGCCCTTCGTAGAGGACAAAGTCCATCTTCGCCTTGCCGACGACCTCGCGGATCGCCGACTCGGCGACGAACGCCGCGATCTGATCGGGCTTGCGGTTATTGAAGACGTAGGCCTCGGCGCTTTTCAGGTTGTATTGGACCGCGAATTGGATGTCGATGATGTTCTCATCGTCCGTCAGCATCACCGCCTCTTTGTCGACCTTGTTTTTGGGCGAGTTGCGGTAGCCGACCTCGATCGTCTTCACCTGCGAGAAATCGACGAGCTCCACAGCTTCCACAGGGAAAGGCAAATGCCACCGCGGGCCCGGCAACGTCGTTTCCGTGTATTTGCCGAAACGGGTGACAACGCCGCGGCGCCCTTCGTCGACGATGTAGAAACCGCTCGCGAGCCAAATCAGCAGCGCGAGCGCGACGATGAGGCCCGCGCCGCCGAGCGGAAATTTCAGCTTGGGACCACTCGGGCCTTCCGCCGGCGGTTCTTCGCCGGGAGTCTTGCGTCCGAACAGCTCGGCGAGCCGGCGATTGACGTTGCGCCAGATCTCATCGAGATCCGGAGGTCCGCTGCCTCCGCCGCGTTTACCCCACTGGGGATCGTTGAGCGACATGACGTTCGTCTAGTTCGGCGAAGTGAAGCGGGATGGAAAAAGGCGCGCGATTCCGCGCGTTATCGAGACAGCGCCGGCGTCGCTATCGAGTGCGGGGCGGGCGGCGTTGTGGGGTTGCGCGGGAAACGTTCGGCCAGCGCGGCACGCAATTCGGCGCATCCCGCGCCGGTCAATGCGCTTGTTCGAATATTGCAAATGTTACCACAGGCGTCGCGCTCGACCCCCGCGGGCATCTGTGCAAGATCGCATTTATTGTAGATGCGAAGCTGCGGGACGCCGTCGGCGCCGATGGCCGTCAGCACCGCTTCGACGGCGGCGATCTGATCATCGCGATTCGCCGCGCTGCCATCGATCACATGCAGCAGCAAGTCGGCGTCCGCCGCTTCGGAGAGTGTGGCGCTAAACGCCGCGACCAGGTCGTGCGGCAGATCGCGAATGAATCCGACGGTGTCCGAGAGGACAATCGACTCCGCGTCGTCGACGTGCAAGCGCCGCAAGGTGGTGTCCAGCGTCGCGAAGAGTTGATTCGCGGCGTGAACATGGCTGCCGGTCAATCGGTTGAACAATGTCGACTTGCCGGCGTTCGTGTAGCCGACAAGGGCGATCGTGCGCACCGCCGCGCGGCGCCGCGTTCGGCTTTGCGTCGCGCGCGACCGAGCGACACGCGTTAATCGTCCGCGCAGCAACTTGACGCGCTGTGCGATCAGTCGACGATCGGTTTCCAGCTGTGTTTCACCCGGACCACGCAGCCCGATGCCGCCCTTTTGGCGCTCGAGGTGCGTCCAACTGCCGACCAAGCGCGTCGCCATGTGGTTCAATTGCGCGAGCTCGACTTGCAACTTGCCTTCGGCGCTTCGCGCGCGCTGCGCGAAAATGTCGAGGATCAGCGTCGTTCGATCGACGACGCGGCACGACAGCGCTTCTTCGAGGTTACGCTGTTGGACACCGGAGAGGACGTGATCGAAGATAACGAGATCGGCGCCCGTCGCGACCTTGCGCTCGGCGATTTCGGCGACTTTGCCGCGTCCTGCGAACAGCGCTGCATCAGGGCGTTCTCGGCGGCCGCGAATCTCGGCGACGACATGCGCACCCGCGGAGGCGGCGAGCGCCGTAACCTCATTCATGCGATCGCGATCATCGCCCCGCCCGAAGGCAAGCGCGACGATCAACGCACGATCGCCGCCTTCAGGACGCTCGAACATCAACCTGCTGCGGCATCTTGCCGCGTGCACTGCCGGGGCGATTGGTGCCCCGGTGTCGCAAGTGCATTCGGACGCGAAGCGGTCGTGTCAGCTCTCCGCCTCGGCGCTAGGGGCGTGATGCGGCATCGCGACCGAGCGCGACGGAACGACCGTCGAAATTGCGTGCTTGTACACCATCTGGGTGACGGTGTTCTTGAGCAGCACGACATACTGGTCGAACGATTCAATCTGTCCCTGTAGCTTGATGCCGTTCACGAGGTAGATCGACACCTGCACATGTTCCTTGCGCAGCGTGTTGAGAAATGGGTCTTGTAGCATTTGCCCTTTATTGCTCATGTTCGAGCTCCGCTCTTATTGATCGGCCGCACCTTTGCACTCAACTTCTACTTCTTACTAGAGGCTCTGACCGCGTCGCTGCCCGATGGAAGGCAGCCATGGGCCCTAGCGGCGTGCGGTGGAATCCGCGTAGGGGTTGACACCCGTTTTGAATTGTATCCTAAGCGGAGTTCCCCGCAATTCGAACGCGTCGGCAAAAAATCGTTCCAGGTAACGGCGATAGGCAGCGGGAACGTGCTTGAGCGCGCTGCCGTGCACGATGACGAGCGGCGGATTCATGCCGCCCTGATGAGCGTAGCGCATCTTCGGGCGCACCAAACCAGCGCGGGGAGGTTGCTGTCGCTCGACCGCCGATTGCAGCGCTCGAGTGAGGCGTGGTGTCGAGAGCTTCGACATCGCCGCGGCGTACGCGCGATCGACCGATCCGAGCACCGCCTCGACGCCGCGTCCTTCTTTCGCCGAGATGAAGTGGTGCTGCGCGAACGACAGGAACGCCAGCTTGCGCTCGATGTCGCGCTTGACGGCGTCACGTTGTTCTTCCGCAAGGCCG
>DASPYC010000061.1:0-3280 GCA_035636955.1 Casimicrobiaceae bacterium | reverse complement strand
TTGCACATGCTTTTGACCCCTACGTGACGACCAAGGCCAAGGGCACCGGGCTCGGCCTCGCGATCGTCAAGAAGATCGTCGACGAGCATCGCGGCCGCGTGCTGCTTGAAAACACGTCGCCGCGCGGCGCGCGCGTCACGCTTTATTTTCCCGCGCTCAACACCGCAGCGGCCGTCGCCGCGTGAATAGGCCCTAACTGCATGGCACCCGCCCGAGAAATATTGATCGTCGACGACGAAGTCGGCATCCGAGAGTTGCTGTCCGAAATTTTGCAGGACGAGGGTTACCGTGTCGCCGTGGCCGAGAACGCCGGCGAAGCGCGGGCCTATCGGCAACGCCAGCAGCCGGCGCTGGTTCTGCTCGACATCTGGATGCCCGACACTGACGGAGTGACGTTGCTTCGCGAATGGGGCGCAGCCGGGCTCGTCACGATGCCGGTCATCATGATGTCGGGCCATGGAACGATCGAGACCGCCGTCGAGGCGACGCGCATCGGCGCTTTCGATTTCCTCGAGAAGCCGATCGGACTCTCCAAGCTGCTCGCGACGATATCGCGTGCGTTCAAGATAGCTGCAACCAAAGAGCCGCGCCGGATCTCGCTCTCGATGCTCGGCATGAGCGCAGTGGTGCGCGAGACGGAGCGCGCGTTGGAGACGCTCGCGGGCACACGCAAAGCGATCCTCATCATCGGCGAGCCGGGCACCGGTCACGATATCGCGGCGCGTGCGCTGCAAGTGCCCGACGCACCGTTCGTCGTTCTGGAAAACGGCACACGTTTCCTCAACAATCCGCTCGCGTTGATCGAAGAGGCGCATGAAGGCGTCATTTACTGCGCCGAGATCGGGCAGTACGGCAAAGCGGAACAAAAAGGCCTCGCGTTTCTTTTGGGCAAGCTCGACAAGCACAACGTCTCGCTGGTCGCAACAAGCGCCGAGCCGCTGGGGAATCTCGCGACCGAAGGGAAGTTCGACGCGGCGTTGCTGTCCCAACTTTCCGCCGCCGCCATCATGCTACCGCCGCTCCGCGAGCGGCGCGACGATATTCCGCCGTTGATCGAACGCTACTGGCGCGAGTCGAAAAACGGCGAGCGTGCGCCGCCATTGCTTGCATCGCTCAATCCGGCGGCGCTGACCGCCCTCACCAATGCGCATTGGCCGGGCAATCTCGATCACCTCGCGAGCGTCGTCGAAAATCTGCAGGTCGTACGGGGTGACATCAGCATCGAGCACGTCAAAAGGCTGTTGGGCGAAGCGGTCGCACAAAATCGGGCGGTCGCGCCGGAGATTACCGCGCGGTTCTTCGATTTGCCGCTGCGCGAAGCGCGCGAAGCGTTCGAACGGATTTATTTCGAGCAACTCCTGGGTCGCGAGCAGTCGAACATGAGCAAAGTTGCCGAGAAGGCGGGGCTCGAGCGCACGCATCTCTACCGCAAGTTGAAGCAGCTCAACATTCGCTTTTCGCGACGCGGCGACGCCGACAGCGCGGTCTGACGGACCGAGGACGCGCTCCGTCAGACGTGAGCACCGCTATCGCAACGGGGGCCGGCGGCAAAGAGCGAATGGCGCCGCTCGTGATCGGCGCGATCGGCGTCGTTTACGGCGACATCGGCACGAGTCCGCTGTACACGCTTCGGACCGCGTTCACGGGCACGCACGCACTCGCGCTTACGCATGAGAACGTGCTCGGCGTCTTGTCGGCGCTCTTCTGGTCGTTGATGATCGTCGTCACGCTCAAATACGTATCGCTCATCATGCGCGCCGACAACCGCGGCGAAGGCGGCATCCTGGCGCTCACCGCGCTCGTCGCGCGCGGTCTCGAGAACAATCCACGGCGCCGCTGGTGGCTCGTCGGGTTCGGCATCTTTGGCGCGGCGATGTTCTACGGCGACGGGATGATTACGCCCGCGATTACGGTGCTCGGCGCGGTAGAAGGTCTGCAGGTGATCGCTCCAAGCCTTCACGCGTGGATCGTCCCCATCGCCGTTGTCATCATGATCGTGTTGTTCGGCATCCAGAAACGCGGCACTGCGACGATCGGCGCGATGTTCGGACCTGTCATGTGCGTGTGGTTCGTGACGCTCGCGGTGCTGGGCGGACGCGAAATCGCGACGCGGCCCGCCGTCATTGCGGCACTCAATCCCATCTATGCATTCGACTTCTTCGTCGTCGAGCCGGGGGCTGCGTTCCTTGCGATGGGTGCCGTCGTGCTCGTGGTCACCGGGACGGAAGCGCTCTACGCCGATATGGGGCATTTCGGCCGCACGCCGATCCGGCGCGCATGGCTTTTTTTCGTGATGCCCGCGCTGTTGCTGAATTATTTCGGTCAAGGGGCGCTCATCCTGAACGACCCGAACGCAATCAAGAATCCGTTTTATCTGCTTGCGCCGGACTGGGCGTTGGTCCCCCTTCTCGTGCTGGCGACGGCAGCGGCGATCATTGCGTCGCAGGCCGTCGTCTCGGGCGCGTTTTCGCTCACGCGGGCGGCCATTCAGATGGGATACTGTCCGCGTCTCACGATCGAGCACACGTCCGAGCGCGCGATCGGACAGATTTATGTCCCGTTCATCAACTGGTCGTTGCTTGCGGCGGTGATCGCGCTGGTCATCGGCTTCCACACCTCGGACAACTTGGCGGGCGCTTACGGCATCGCCGTGACGCTCGCCATGTTGATCGACTCGATCCTGATCTTCGTCGTGATGCGGCAATTGTGGGATTGGCCGACTTGGGTGGCGATCGCAATCGCGACGCCTCTGCTGCTGGTGGATTTGACGTTCCTCACATCGAATGCCCTAAAGATTCCCGACGGCGGCTGGTTCCCGATCCTGATCGGCATCATCGTGTTCACGCTGCTGACGACCTGGAAGCGCGGTCGCATCGTGCTGATGGAACGGCTCGCCGAAGACGCGATGCCGCTCGACCTCTTCATCCAGAGCATTGAAGCGTCGCCGCCGACGCGGGTGCCGGGCACCGCCGTTTTTCTGACGTCAACTCAGAACCGCGTGCCGCACGCGCTGCTGCACAACCTGAAGCACAACAAGGTTCTGCACGAGCGCGTCGTGTTCCTAACCATCGTGACGCGGGACGTCCCGTATATCGGCGACGACGAGCGCTACAACGTCAATCCGCTCGGCTGCAATTTCTTCAAGATGACCGCGGACTTCGGTTTCAAGGAAGACCCGGATGTGCCGGCGCTGCTGGAGGAATCGGGGCGCCGCGGGTTTCCGTTCGACATGATGGAGACGTCGTTCTTCGTTTCACGTGAGACGCTGATCGCGACAGTC
>DASPYC010000060.1:0-1788 GCA_035636955.1 Casimicrobiaceae bacterium | reverse complement strand
GCTTGCTCGACAAAGCCGATGACGCTGTCGTCATTTTTACGCGCGACAGTCGCGGCCAGGAACCGCGCGCCTATTGGGGCGGCTATGCCGTCACGAAGGCGGGCGTTGCCGCGTTGGCGCGCGAGCTTGCCGACGAATGGGAACATCGAGATCGGTTGCGCGTGAATGCAGTGGTGCCCGGTCCGATGCGCTCGCCACTGCGCGGTCAGACGCATCCCGGCGAAGATGCGTCACTGCTCCCGTCACCTGATGCATTAGTCCCGATCTATATGTATTTGATTGCCAATCAATCGAAGGCGGAGAGCGGCCTGTTGATCGACGCTCAGGCCTGGCTCGCGGGCGCTCCCGCCGTCTCGTCGCTGCGACCGTAGCGCAACAGCACGCGAAGCCGCCGGAAATCCTCCGCCGGCAGCATGTCGGGCAAGATCAACACCGAGCGTGCGCAAAGCGCTCCTTTCGAGCGCCACGTCAACGTCGTGACGATGGCGCCCACATAGGACGCATCCTGAATATGTCCCTTCAACACTTCGCCGCTCACCAATGTAGCGACGACGGTGCGATCACACTCGACGCGTAGTTCGCGAACGGCGCGCGGTCCACGCCGAAGACCAAGCACCCAAATGCGATTGCCCGCCCAGCACGCGAGCACGACGATGCTCGCAACAATCACCAGCGGATGCACCGGGAGCATCACGAGAATGATGACCGTGGCGGCCGCAAGAGCTGTTACGCCGAAGCAGGCGCGGCGCGATGGCGCCAGCGAGACTCGTACGGCAGGCGGCTTGTGCATGCCGCCATTCAACCGCCAGCGTGTCGGTGACGCCATCGTCCGTTTGGACGAGGCGATTCGCGATCTGCAAACAAAAGAAAACGAAAATTTACGCCGGCGCGTCTGCCGTCTTCGGCAACGTGCGTTTCTGACCCGCGAGCGCGAGCCACGTCTCGACGACGGTATCGGGATTGAGCGAAATGCTCTCGATCCCCTGTTCGACGAGCCATTGCGCAAGATCAGGATGATCGGACGGGCCTTGCCCGCAAATCCCGCAATAAACGCCGCGCTTGCGGCACGCCGCGATCGCCATCGACAGCATCATCTTCACGGCGGCATCGCGTTCGTCGAACTTCGATGCAATCGGCCCGCCGGAATCGCGATCGAGGCCGAGCGTCAACTGCGTCATGTCGTTCGAGCCGATCGAGAAGCCGTCGAAGTAATCGAGAAATTGATCGGCGAGCAACGCGTTTGACGGAATCTCACACATCATCACGATGGCGAGCTCGTTCTCGCCGCGCTTCAATCCCTGATCGGCTAACAATGCGATGACTTTTTCCGCTTCGTCGAGCGTGCGCACGAACGGCACCATCAGTGCGACATTCGTGAATCCCATGTCATCGCGCACGCGTTTCATCGCTTGGCATTCGAGCGCGAAGCAGTCTTGGAAATCGGGCGAGATGTAGCGTGATGCGCCGCGGAATCCCAGCATCGGATTCTCTTCGTGCGGCTCGTAACCTTCGCCACCCAACAGGTTCAGATACTCGTTCGATTTGAAATCCGACAGCCGCACGATCACTTTCTTCGGCGCGAACGCGGCGGCGATCATCGACACGCCTTCCGCAATTTTGCTGATGTAGTACTCGGTGGGGCTCGAGTAGCCGGCGATCTGCGCTTCGATTTCGCGCCGAAGCTCCGGCGGCTGCTTGCGAAGCTCCAGCAACGCTTTCGGATGAATGCCGACGTTCCGATTGATGATGAACTCGAGCCGCGCGAGACCGACGCCTTCGTTGGGAATG
>DASPYC010000059.1:0-2310 GCA_035636955.1 Casimicrobiaceae bacterium | reverse complement strand
CGCCGACTACGCGTTCTATCCGCTCGTCGCGTTCATGAATCGCTCCGAGACCAAGCTGCCGAACCTGAACGCGAATGGCATGCTGACGGCGAAGCTCGCGGCGTGGAAGGCGCGCATCGAGGCGTTGCCGTATTTAGAGAGCACGATTCCGCCGCATTGGAAGAAATGATGATCACCGGCAGCGCGAGATGAAGCTATGGACGACGGCGTTCGCGGACGTGGCGACGATTCCCGGCGAATGCGCGTTTGGCGTTATCGATCCGGAGAAGCATGTGCGGCTCTCGACGAACCGCAATCCCGACTTCGTTTGGCAGGACGTGCCGATCGGGACGCGGTCGCTCGCGCTCATTTGCCACGACACCGACGTGCCGTCGCGCGGCGACGACGTCAATAAGGAGGGTCGCGTCGTTCCCGCTTCGTTACCACGTGTCGATTTCTTTCACTGGGTGCTGATCGATCTGCCGCCGACGTTGGCGGGCATCGCCCGTGGGTCGCATTCGAGCGGCGTTGTGGCGCGCGGCAAACCGGGACCCGACGCGCCGGACGGCGGACGACACGGCGTCAACGACTTCACCACCTGGTTCTCCGGCGACAAGGAGATGGCTGGCGATTACTACGGCTACGACGGGCCGTGTCCGCCGTGGAACGACGCGATCGTCCATCACTACACGTTCACGCTCTACGCGCTCGACATAGCTCGCTTGTCGGTCGACGGAAAATTCACCGGTAACGATGTGCGTAATGCGATGCGTAGCCACATGCTCGCCGCCGCAAAAGTTACTGGCCGCTACACGCTCAATCCGTCTGTGCGGATGTAAGACGTGCGATCCGAACGATTGGCGCCCCGGACACGAATCGAACGTGCGACCTGCCCCTTAGGAGGGGGCTGCTCTATCCACTGAGCTACCGGGGCCTTTGCGGGCGTATCTCGCCAAAGGTGTGACCGTTCGGGACCGCCGTTGATCATAACCCGATCGACTTTTCCCATTCCCGCGGTAGCTCAGCAGAGTAAACAGTGTGTGTGATAAGCGCTACTGCTTTGAGGCTCGCAGCGCATGCATCGGACGCGTGAATCGATTGAAGTAGGTAAAATCGGAGAGCGGCGCGGTTCCATTTTGAGGATCGCTGCGAGATTTACCACGATACCCAAGCCGACTCATTACCGGATCGACCGATTGCGCCTACACTTGAAGGCGAGCGACCCACCGCGCACTTTTGTCGCCAGTACGCGACAAAATGGTCGCGAAATTGTCGAAGCAAAATGTTCGTGCTCGTTCGCTTTTTTTATCGATTGAATTCGATTCGGCTTTCACTTGCACAACGCACACTCCCTGGCTAACGGTCAACAAGGAGATCGGTACACCATTGACGCCCTTCATATCGCCATGCGCTTGAAGTTTCGAGCATCATGATTACCTGGTTGCGAACCGACAGTCCGTTTCCTCCGCTGGAATCCGCGCTCGATGATCCCAATGGACTGCTCGCCGCCGGCGGCGATTTATCGCCCGACCGCATATTGGTCGCGTATCGTCGCGGCATCTTTCCCTGGTTCGGTGCGGGCCAGCCGATTTTGTGGTGGAGTCCCGACCCGCGGATGGTGCTTTACTGTGCTGAGTTCCGTATTTCGCGTTCGCTGCAGAAACGGATCAAGCGACGCGAATTCGAAGTACGAATCGATACCGCGTTTGGCGATGTCATTGAAAGCTGCGCCATAACGCTGCGCACCGGTCAATCGGGCACGTGGATTACGCCGGCGGTCATCGATGCTTACAGCAAACTGCACGATACTGGCTTTGCCCATTCGGTCGAGGCATGGCGAGACGGCGAGCTCGTGGGGGGCCTCTACGGTATCGCCCTCGACCGTGTCTTCTTCGGCGAATCAATGTTCACGCACGAAACCGACGCTTCGAAGGTTGCGCTCGCTGGATTGGTCACGACATTGACCCGCCTCGGCATTCCGTTAATCGATTGCCAGCAGGAGACGACACACCTGGCGTCGTTCGGTGCGCGGCCCATTTCGCGACGCGCGTTTGCCGTGCATTTGTCCGAGTTGATACACTCGACCACGGCGCCAGCAGGATGGAATAGCGGCCCGCTGATCGAATCATGAGCAAGCTGAACGACCTTCCGCTCGCGTCGCTCCAGTTCTATGCGACGGCGCCTTATCCCTGCAGCTATCTGCCGGAGCGCGCGGCGCGCTCGCAAGTGGCGACGCCAAGTCACCTCATCGACACGCGCGTCTATAGCGAACTGGTTCGTCTTGGATTCCGCCGCAGCGGTGCTTTCACTTACCGCCCCTATTGCGATCAC
>DASPYC010000058.1:0-4642 GCA_035636955.1 Casimicrobiaceae bacterium | reverse complement strand
CTCGCCAACGGTCGCGTAGCCGGCCTTCGCCATTTCCATATACGCCTGTGCGGCAATCGCGCCGAAGACGTCGGCGTCGACGCTGCGAATGAATGCGTACATTGCTTCGCGCCAAGTCCAGAATGAGTCGTCGGCCGAACGTGCCGCGCGCCCCGTGCGCCCGGCGAGGGCGCGCTGAAACGCATGCGAATGCACATTCGGCATCGCAGGAATCGCCGGCCCCGCGAGCATTTCCGCGTTCGTCTCACTCGCCTCTGGTTGCACAGAGAGAATCTTCCCAGTTGCATCGATGTCGACGGCGACGTTACGCGCCCAACCGTTGGGCAGGAGCGCTGCCTGCGCGTATAGGCGTCGCGCGGCGCTCAATGTGCTTCTCCGATCACGTCGATTGCGGCGACCACGGCCACGGCATCCGACGACAACGGATTGACATGCAACACTGAAGGCACGGCGTCGACCGATTCGACGAGCAACGCGTAGCCATCGTGGAGCGTGAGCGGCACGTGTCCGGCAAGCAGGCATTCGCAAACGCCGACGGCCGCGTAGCAAAGTTGGAACTGTGCCGGCGCGATCGCTTCCGCGCTGCCGCGTACGATCACCAATTCGCCACGGGCTTGCGAGCGATGGATCATCAAATTGAAGTCGCGGACCGGGCCTCCGGTCAGCGTGCATTCGAGCGAGATGTCGCCGGCGAACTCGACGGGCTCATAGTGAGCTCGAACTTCGAGCGGTTCGCCTACGCCCGTCAGAATTAGACCGGGACCCTGCAGCAGCACAAGCGTACGGTCGACACCCGCGAACGCCGAAAACGGGCCGCTGCGCTCGATATCGGCAATGCTCGCGCGCCACGCAAAACGCTCCAAACCGGCATCGGGTGGATACACGGCGATTTCGGTCGTTCGTCCACCACCGTTTTTCCAGGTCGTATGACGATAGTCGACGGGCGTCAGAACGCGATGCATCGTAATTCCGCAGCAAGCGCAGCAATGCGAGTCCGTCGCACGCGGGCACCGATTGTAAACCCCTCAAAGCCGATTGATGCAGCGGCCCGAGCAAGGCGCGCCGTCACAAAGCCGACGTTGACACCGGATATGCGCTCCGCCTAGATTGTGGGCGTTTGACCTCATTCCTTCGGAGACCGTCATGCCCAAGGTTCTCGCCCTTACGTTCGTCGTTTCACTTGCTGTTTTCAACGCCGGAGCAATTGCCCAGACCAAGGTCGTCATCGGCTATTCGGGATGGACCGGCTTCGCGCCGCTTACGCTCGCCCGCGATGCCGGAATATTCAAGAAGAACGGGCTTGACGTCGAGCTCAAGAAGATTCCGCAAAAAGATCGCCATCTCGCGATCGCGTCGGGCGACGTGCAATGCGCGGCGACGACGGTCGAGACGTGGATCATCTGGAATGCGAACGGCGTGGCGACGAAGCAGATCTTCCAGATGGACAAGAGCTATGGCGCCGACGGAATGGTTGTCCGCAGCAACGTCCAGAAGATCGCGGACCTCAAAGGCAAGACCGTCGCGGCGTCGGCGCCGGGCACGGCGCCCTACTTTACGCTCGCGTGGTTCCTCAAAAAGAACGGCCTGTCGGTGAAGGACGTCACGGTCGTCAATCTGGAGCCGGCGGCCGCGGCACAAGCGTTTGTGGCGGGCCAGAATGACGCGGCGATGACCTATGAGCCGTATCTCTCGACGGTTCGCTCGAATCCGCAAGCCGGCAAGATCATCGCAACGACGCTCGACTATCCGATGGTGATGGACACGTTTGGATGCACGCCGAAATTCTTGGCCGACAATCCGAAAGCCGCACAAGCGCTTGCCGACAGTTATTTCCAAGCGCTCGAATTGATCAAGAGCGATCCGCAGAAGAGCTACGAAATCATGGGGGCCGATGTGAAGCAAAGCGGCACCGAGTTCGAGAATTCGGCGAAGTACCTGCGCTGGCAGGACAAGGCGGCGAACCAGAAATTTTTCACGGGAGAGCTACAGCAGTTCAGCAAGGAAGCCGCCGCGTTGCTGACCGAGCTCGGCATCATCAAAAACACGCCGGACACCAGCACGATCGTCGATACGAGCTTCATCAAGTGATGCGGACGTGTGATTCCGCTTAAGCCGGTCTCCGCGCGGCACAAGGTCGCGCTCGGGCTCGCGTTCTTTGCGCTGTTCGTCGCGGCATGGAGCGTTGCCACTTTCGGCGGCTTCGTGTCGAAGACGTTCCTCGCCGATCCCATCACGATGGTCAAGGAGGGATACGCGCTCTTCGCGCAGCACGGCTTTGCGAAAGACGTCGGAATCACGATCTGGCGCGTCGTGGGCGGGTTCGTTCTCGCGGCGGTGTTGGCCGTCCCGCTCGGCATCGCGATGGGCGCATACAAGCCTATCGAGGCGTTTTTCGAGCCGTTCGTATCGTTCGCGCGCTATTTGCCGGCGTCGGCGTTCATTCCCCTGCTGATTCTGTGGGCCGGCATCGGCGAGATGCAAAAGCTGCTGGTGATCTTCATCGGCTCGTTCTTTCAGATCGTGCTGATGGTAGCGGTGAGCGTCGGCGCGACGCGCCGCGATCTGATCGAAGCCGCGTACACGCTCGGCGCCGATGCCCACGGCGTCGTGCGTCGAGTCATGCTGCCGAATTCATCGCCGGCAATAGCCGAGTCGTTGCGGCTCGTGCTTGGATGGGCGTGGACCTACGTGATCGTCGCCGAGCTGATCGGCGCATCGAGCGGCATCGGTCACATGATCACCGACAGCCAGGCGCTTCTCAACACCGGCCAGATCATCTTCGGCATCATCGTGATCGGGATCATCGGACTGATCTCGGACTTCCTGTTCAAGTGGGCGAATCGCGCGCTCTATCCATGGTCGCTCGAATGATGGACCCCCACGCTTGCGGCTGCGCCGCTACGCTATGCCCTCTGCCCCCAAAGGGGGAGCACTTCGCGCCTTGGGACGGCCCTGCGGCGCTCATGGTTCAATGAGCCGCCTGCTGATAGATGGCATCGCACGGACGTTTCCGGGAGTCCGCGGCGGTCCGCCGACCGAAGCGCTGCAACCAACGACGCTCGCCGTTGCCGACAACGACTTCATTACGATCGTCGGGCCGTCGGGATGCGGCAAGTCCACGCTTTTGCGAATAGTCGCAGGCCTCGACACGCCGACGGCGGGCCGCGTATTGCTCGACGGCATCCCGGTCGTCGGACCCGGCGCCGATCGCGGCATGGTATTCCAGAGCTATACGCTGTTCCCGTGGCTGAACGTCAACGAAAACATCCGCTTCGGTTTGCGCGAGAAGCGGATGCCGCAAGCGCGGCAAGACGAAATCGCGGCGCACTATATCGCCAAAGTCGGTCTCTCCGGCTTCGAGCGTCACTATCCGAAAATGCTGTCGGGCGGAATGCAGCAGCGA
Organism: Casimicrobiaceae bacterium; assembly: GCA_035636955.1. GTDB lineage: Bacteria > Pseudomonadota > Gammaproteobacteria > Burkholderiales > Casimicrobiaceae > VBCG01. Next base: position 1,239 of record DASPYC010000058.1, on the reverse strand, counting down.
ACCGCCATCGCGCGCGCGCTGGCGAACGATCCAAAAATTCTGTTGCTCGACGAGCCGTTCGGCGCGCTCGACAATCAGACGCGCGGCCTTATGCAGGAGCTGCTGCTTTCAATCTGGGAAAGCGAGCGCAAGACCGTACTGTTCGTCACGCATGACATCGAGGAAGCGATCTTCATGGCCAACCGCGTCGTCGTGATGACGGCCAGGCCGGGTCGAGTCAAGGCAGATGTGTCGATACCGCTTTCACATCCGCGAGACTACACGGTCAAGACATCGCCCGAATTTTCGGAATTGAAGCGACGCCTGACCGAAGAGATTCGCAGCGAGGTTCTGAAAGTCGCAGCGCTGGTGTGATCCGCTAGCGCGTGCACACCGCTTCGACGTTGTTGCCATCGGGATCGAACAGGAATGCTGCGTAGTACGTCGGGCTGTAGTCCTTGCGCAGCCCCGGCGCGCCGTTGTCGCGACCGCCGGCTTTAAGGCCGTCGCGATAGAATCGATCCACCGCCGCGCGATCGGGCGCGCGAAACGCGACGTGCGTGCCGCGTACGGCCGAACCTTTGTCGAGCAGTAGCCAGAGTGCAGGCGCATCTGCGGGACCCAATCCCGCACTCGATTCGTCGCGCGAGCCAACTTCGTGGCCCAGTGGCTTCAACGCCGCCTCGTAAAAGCGAACGCTTGCGCCGATGTCGCTGACCTTCAATCCGATATGGTCGTACATGATCGTGACCTCCGCGTGAGGGAACACGATTTCGAGCTTACGCAAACCGCCGTCAGATCGCTGTCAAAATCTTGCGCATTTCGGCGGCATTGCGAACGCTCGCCGTCCGCCGCAGCGCCGAAGGCGTGACGCCGAAGCTCCGCCGAAATACCGCGGTGAAATGGCTGTGACTCGAGAACCCGAGACCGACGCCGACCGTCGCAATGTCACGCGACGAATCGAGCACTTCGTCGAGTGCCATCGCCATTCGCGTTAACAAGTGATAGCGATGGAGGGGCATGCCGGCGTGGCGCCGAAACATGCGCGCCAGATGGTACGGTGATGTGCACACGCGTTTTGCCAGCGAGCTCAATGCCCAGTCCTGCGCAGGCTCCGACGCGAGCACGATCTTCGTTGCATCGACGATGTCCCGATGGCGAGACTGGGTCCGGCGTCGCCCCGCGGATGTCGCCGGCCGTTGCGCCGTCGCATCGCGAACGGTCGCGTCAAGCAGGCGCAGCGCGGTTTCGTCCGCTTCC
>DASPYC010000057.1:0-1840 GCA_035636955.1 Casimicrobiaceae bacterium | reverse complement strand
CGACTCGACAGGACTTCCGAATTCATGCTTCTTGTCCGCCATATCTCCGGCGAGTCGCGCGCAGCGACTTCGTCAGACCCACGCCGCTGATACAACCGGCGCGACCCCGAGGCACTTGGGCCAGGCGGCTTTATTGCTGCTTGCCGCCCTTGATGTTGCCGACGACGCCACCCACGACGCCGCCGACAGCCGCGCCGGTCCAACCGCTGCCGCCCGCGATGGCCGCGATGCCGGCACCCGCCGCGGCACCAATCGCCGCGCCCGTTACCGTACCCTGCTGCTGCGGCGTCATCGTCGTGCACGCTGTGAAAGGTGTGACCACCGCGATTGCTACGATCATTCCAAGTCGTTTCATTCCCCGCCTCCGCTATTTGGATTTCTGTAGGCCCGGCACGACCAATTCGAACCAAATCGTTTCGATGACCGGCCGCTGCAATCGATCAGGGTGCGCGGCATACCAGGCGTCCAGCGCGTCCCGCACACTGTCGAGCGTATGACCCTTCAACCCTTTCGCAAGACGTGGAACTACGCTCTGCGCTTCGGCAGGAGGGTTTGATCCTGCGTAGGCGGTCTCGACCTGGACGACATTGGCGATCCCGACGAGATAAGCCTTCTTCAGCTGTTCCGACGATTTGGTCCAGTGCTCTCCGGTGATCAGAGGCACTTCATCCGCCCGAACGCTTCCCGACATCATCGCCAGCATGATCATGCAAGCGACGAAGATCACCGATTGCCACTGCGTTTTGATCGCCATTACGTTCTCCTCAGGAAAGGCTGCCGCCGCATAGCGTTCACGCCATGATGTTCACGCCACCGTCGACGTACTGCGTCGCGCCGGACAGTCGCCGCGCGTAGGGTGTTGCGAGAAAAGCGCAGGTGAAGCCGACGTCCATGATGTCGACCAGCTCACCGATCGGCGCGCGCTGCGCTGCCTCGTTCAACAGCAAGTCGAAATCCTTGAGTCCTGATGCCGCGCGCGTCTTGAGCGGCCCCGGCGAAATTGCGTGCACGCGGATGCCCTTGCTCCCCAGTTCGTAGGCGAGATAGCGGCACGACGCTTCGAGCGCCGCCTTGACCGGGCCCATCACGTTGTAGTTCGGCACCACCTTGTTCGCGCCGTAATAACTCATCGCGAACATCGTGCCTCCCTCTTTCATCAACGGCGTGGCGAGGCGCGCCATGCGCACGAACGAATGGCACGAGATGTCCATCGCCTGCTTGAATCCGTCGGACGAGCAGTTGACGAGCGGCCCCTGCAAATCCTCCTTGGGCGCCCACGCGATCGAGTGAACGAGAATGTCGAGCTTGCCCCATTCTTTGGTGATTTTCTCGAACACCGCCTCGAGCATGCCCGGCGTTGCGACGTCGAGCGGCATGAAGATCGGCGCGCCGAGCTCCTTCGCCAGCGGCTCGACGTAGGTCTTCGTCTTCTCGTTGACGTACGTGATCGCGAGCTCGGCGCCGAGCTCGCGAAATGCTTTCGCGCAGCCGTAAGCGATCGAATACTGATTGGCGATGCCGACGACAAGCGCCTTCGTGCCGGTGAGCACGGGACGTGGGACGTTGATGGCCATGATGCGAATCTCCTAGATCTTCATCGACAACACTTGAGGCGCCACGGTCAGCTCGGACTCGGTCGCCGCAAGAACCTGTTCAACCGTTACGCCCGGCGCGGTTTCGACGAGCGTCGCGCGGCCGGCGGTATATGCGATCACCGCGAGCTCCGTGACGACAAGATCGACGGAACGGGCGGCCGTCAACGGCAGCGTGCAGCGCTTGACAAGCTTCGGCTTCCCTTTCGCGGTGTGCTGCATCGCGACGATGACGCGCTTGGCGCCGG
>DASPYC010000056.1:0-3320 GCA_035636955.1 Casimicrobiaceae bacterium | reverse complement strand
CATCGGCGCTCGCGCATGACCGACATGATACTCGACGGGCGCTCCTATAATAATTGCAGCAAGCTTCGCCATTGAGTTGTTCTCCGTCAGTCGAGCAGCGCAACCGCGGTCGGCGCGTCTTCCTTGCCCTTCGCAAGCTCCTCGAACTCGACGACGTTGTCGATCTCGGTACCCATCGCGATGTTGGTGATGCGCTCGAGAATGATCTCGACCACGACCGGCACGCCGTATTGCGCCATCCACTTCTCCGCCTGCTCGATTGCCGGATCGATCTCTTCCTGCTTGTGCACACGGATTGCCTTGCAACCCAGTCCCTCGGCGACCTTCACATGATCGACGCCGTAGCCGCCGGTCTCGGGCGCGTTGATGTTGTCGAACGCGAGCGAGACCTGATAGTCCATGTTGAAGCCGCGCTGCGCCTGGCGGATGAGACCCAGGTACGAGTTGTTGACGACGATGTGCAGGTACGGCAGCTTGAACTGCGCGCCGACCGCGAGCTCCTCGATCATGAACTGGAAGTCATAGTCGCCAGAGAGCGCGATGATGCGTCGCGTCGGATCGGCGGTGCGTACGCCGAGCGCCGCGGGAATCGTCCAGCCGAGCGGCCCCGCCTGGCCGCAATTGATCCAGTTGCGCGGCTTGTACACGTGCAGGAACTGCGCGGCGGAAATCTGCGACAGGCCGATGGTCGTGACGTAACAGGTGTCGTCGTCGTCAAAAGCGCGGTTCAAACACTGGTAAACGCGCTGCGGCTTCATCGGCACGTTCTCGAAGTTGGTCTTGCGCAACATCGTGCGCTTGCGTTCGCCGCACTCCTCGACCCAAGCGCTGCGGTCCTTAAGCTTGCCGGCCGCCTTCCACTCCTTCGCGACCTCGACGAACAACTGCAGCGCCGCCTTCGCGTCGGACACGATGCCGTAATCGGGCGCGAACACGCGGCCGATCTGCGTCGGCTCGATGTCGACGTGGACGAATTTGCGCCCCTTCTTGTAGACGTCGACCGAGCCGGTGTGGCGGTTCGCCCAGCGGTTCCCGATCCCCAAAACGAAATCCGACGCGAGCATCGTCGCGTTGCCGTAGCGATGCGACGTCTGCAGCCCGCACATGCCGGCCATCAGTCGATGGTTGTCGGGGATAGTGCCCCAGCCCATCAGCGTCGGAATGACCGGCACGCCAATGACTTCCGCGAATTCGACCAGCAGCGGCGACGCATCGGCGTTGATGATGCCGCCGCCGGCGACGATCAACGGCTTCGCCGCTTCATTAAGCATTGCAATCGCCTTCTCGATCTGCGCACGCGTCGCCGCTGGCTTGTACACCGGCAGCGGTTCGTAGGTCTCCGGATCGAATTCGATCTCGGCGATCTGAACGTCGAACGGCAGGTCGATCAGCACGGGACCGGGGCGGCCGGAGCGCATCAGGTGAAACGCCTGCTGGAACGCGTACGGAACTTGCGCCGGCTCGAGCACCGTCGTCGCCCATTTCGTGACGGGCTTGGCGATCGCCGTGATGTCGACCGCCTGGAAATCTTCTTTGTGCATCCGCGCGCGCGGCGCCTGACCGGTGATACACAGGATCGGTATCGAATCCGCTTGCGCGGAATACAGGCCCGTGATCATGTCGGTGCCGGCGGGCCCTGACGTGCCGATGCACACGCCGATGTTGCCGGCAATCGCTCGCGTGTAGCCCTCCGCCATGTGCGACGCGCCCTCGACGTGTCGCGCAAGGACATGGGTGATGCTGCCGCGCGCCTTGAGCGCCGAGTACAGCGGGTTGATCGCGGCGCCGGGCACGCCGAACGCGTGCGTGACGCCTTCGCGCTCGAGCACATGCACGGCGGCGTCGATCGCTCTCATCTTGGCCATGGAATTACTCCTTGCGGTCTACGGTTGACTAACTGAATCACATCAATGGGCAGCAGCAGCGCTCGGTGCCGCCGTTGCGCGTGTTGCAAGTCGGTTCGATAGCGTGCCGATGCCATCGATTGCGATCTCGACCGTGGCGCCGTCCTTGATCGAGCCGACACCGAGCGACGTCCCGCACGCGATCACGTCGCCCGGTAAGAGCGTCATATCGTGCGAAATGCGGCTCACCTGTTCTTCGGGCGAGAAAATCATGTCCGCCAGCGGGTAATTCTGCCGCTCGACGCCATCTACGCGCGTGACGACGTGCGCGCTTTGCCAGTCGAGCGTCGTCGCGATCGCGGGGCCGAGGCAGCCGAACGTGTCGCAGCCCTTCGCACGGCACCACTGCACGAAATCCTCGTTCTCGTTCATCAGGTCGACCGCCGTCACATCATTGACGCAGGTGTAGCCGAAGATTGCACGGCGCGCTTCGTCGACCGACGCGTCGCGGCATTCGCGGCCGATGACGATGCCGAGCTCGCCTTCGAACGCGATTCGTCCCGAATAGCTCGGTGGCCGCCGAATCGCGTCGCCTGGGCCGGCGAGCGAGCTCGCCGGCTTCAGGAGGAATAACGGATGTGCGGGCGCCTTCTTGCCGAGCTTGGCGCCGAGCGCGTGGAAGTTGTTCCACAGCGCGACGATCTTCGTGGGTGCGCACGGCGCGAGCAGCATGACGTCGGACACCGCGAACACCACGCCGGTTGGATCGGATTCGCTGAATAACACGCCGGCGTGCTCGACGACGCGATCGCCATCGAGCGTGCCGAACCGAATCGCTTTATCGGGGCGCTGAAACCGGACCCAGTGCGTCATCGCGTCATTCATTTTTTCTTTGCGGTCGGATTGAGGCTCGTGATACGTCCGCTCTCAGTTCCGGCAGCTTCATCGATAATGGCATTGATGAGCGTGGGCTTGCGCGAGCGGATGGCTTCCTCCATGGCGCTTCGAAATTGCTCCGGAGTGGTGGCATGCACGCCGACACCGCCGAACGCTTCCATCAGCTTTTCGTAACGCGCGTCCTTGACGAACACCAGCGGCGATGGATCACTGCTGCCCGTCGGATTCACCTCATCGCCGCGGTACACGCCATTGTTGTTCAGGATCACGACACAGACCGGCAGGTTGTAGCGGCAAATCGTCTCCACTTCCATGCCCGAGAACCCGAACGCGCTGTCACCTTCGATCGCGATCACCGGCTTACCGGTGACAACCGCTGCCGCTACGGAAAAGCCCATGCCGATACCCATCACGCCCCAGGTGCCGACGTCCAAGCGCTTGCGTGGCTTGTACATGTCGACGATGCTGCGGGTGAAGTCGAGCGCGTTGGCCCCCTCGTTGACCAGCATCGCCTCCGGGTTTGCCTTGATGATGTCGCGCACCACGTTGAGCGCGCTGTGGAAGTTCATCGGCGTGGGA
>DASPYC010000055.1:0-3354 GCA_035636955.1 Casimicrobiaceae bacterium | reverse complement strand
GCATTCGCGATCTCGACACGATCGAGCGCTATCTGGATGACGGCATTACGTACGTCATCATCGGCACTGCGGCGGTGAAGAATCCTGGCTTCCTGCACGACGCGTGCTCTGCGTTTCCGGGCCACATCATCGTCGGGCTCGATGCCCGGGAAGGGAAAGTCGCCACCGACGCGTGGTCGAAGATGACCGGCCACGACGTCCTCGATCTGGCGAAAAAATTCGAGGACTATGGCGTCGAAGCGATCGTCTACACCGACATCGGCCGCGACGGCATGCTGACCGGCATCAATATCGAGGCGACCGTGAAGCTCGCCCGCGAGCTCAAGATCCCGGTAATTGCAAGCGGCGGCATCGCCTCGATCGACGATATCAAGGAGCTTTTGCCGTACGAAAACGACGGCATTATCGGCGCCATCGCCGGGCGCGCGCTCTACGAAGGCAGGCTCGACTTCAAGGCTGCGCTAAAAGCCGCTAAAGGCGGTTGATGGGCCTGGCCAAACGCGTCATACCCTGCCTCGACATCGCCGAGGGACGCGTCGTCAAAGGTGTGAACTTCGTCAATCTGCGTGACGCCGGCGATCCGGTCGAAGTCGCCCGGCGCTATGATGAGCAAGGTGCCGACGAGATTGCGTTCCTGGACATTCGCGCCAGCATCGAACATCGCGGGCTGCTCTACAACATGATCGAGGCAGTGGCCGATCAGGTGTTCATTCCCCTGACCGTCGGCGGCGGCGTCAATTCGATCGACGACATTCGCGCCCTGCTCAACGCCGGCGCCGACAAAGTCAGCATCAACACCGCAGGCGTAAAAAACCCGGGCCTGATTGCGGAAGCGTCGCGACATTTCGGCGCGCAATGCATCGTTGCAGCAATCGATGCGAAGCAATGCGAGGTGGATGCGTGGCAAGTCTATATCCACGGCGGACGGACGCCGACGGGTATCGATGCGGTGGAATGGGCAGGTGAAGCCGCGACGCTCGGTGCTGGGGAGATCTTGCTGACGAGCATGGACCGCGACGGCGCCAAATCAGGTTTCGACTTGAAGTTGACGCGTGCGGTGGTTGATGCAGTCGACGTCCCGGTCATTGCATCCGGCGGTGTCGGCTCACTCAGACACCTCGTCGACGGCGTCATGATTGGGGGCGCCGACGCCGTCTTGGCGGCCTCGATCTTTCACTACGGCGAATTCACCATCGGCCAAGCCAAATCTGCGATGGCCGCAGCCGGCATCGAGATCAGGCTGGTTGATTGAATGGTGATTGAAATGAGCACCGCAGGGCCGCCAAGAGCGCGCATTGCAGTCTGCCTCGGGGCTTCGCGCAGCGGCGTCAGCGGGGCACAATGACCGATTGGCTCGAACGCGTGCGCTGGAACGTCGACGGCCTCGTGCCGGCGATCGCGCAGGACGCCGCAACGCACCGCGTGCTCACATTGGCGTGGATGAATCGCGAAGCCCTGCGGCGCACGGTGAAAACGCAACTTGCGCACTACTGGTCGCGTTCGCGCGCGAAGCTGTGGCGCAAGGGCGAACGATCAGGCCATGTACAGCGCATCCGCGAGATTCGAATGGACTGCGACAGCGACACGATTCTTCTGATCGTCGAACAAGTCGGCGGCATCGCCTGTCATACGGGCCGGGAGCGCTGCTTTTACAAGCGGCTCGAGGGCGAGCAATGGATTCCGGTAGAACCTGTGCTGAAAGATCCGGACACGATCTATGGCGACGGGTAATGCGGGCGATGAAGCGGTACTTGCGCGCCTCGCCGCCACAATCGAGGCCCGCAAGGATGCCGACCCGAGATCGTCGTACGTGGCATCGTTGTTCGCGCGCGGCGACGATGCGATTCTCAAGAAGATCGGCGAGGAGGCCACCGAGACGGTCATGGCGGCGAAGGACGGTGATAAAATCCGCATCGCCGCCGAAGTGGCCGATTTGTGGTTTCACTGCCTCGTGCTGCTTGCGCGGCATGGGCTGGGGCCCGCGGACGTGCTCTCCGAGCTCAAGCGGCGGGAAGGGACGTCGGGTCACACCGAAAAGGCCGCTCGCGGCCGGTGAAGGCAAAGTTCCCTGAGATGGAAGCCGATCCCAACTGCGTTTTCTGCAAGATCGTGCGCGGCGAGATTCCCAGCCGCAAGGTGTACGAGGACACCGATGTCCTCGCGTTCCATGATGTCAATCCGAAAGCGCCCGTGCATTTCATGCTGATCCCGAAGCGGCACGTGGCGACGCTCTACGATGTCGGTGAGGACGACGCGTCGACGCTCGGCAAGATCATGGCGCTCGCGGGTCGTCTCGCACGCGAACAAGGAGCGGACGACGGCTTTCGCACGATCATCAATACGGGTCGCGTCGGCCGCCAGGAAGTGATGCATGTGCATGTCCACGTGCTCGCCGGACCCGACCCACTTGGTCCGATGGTCGCGCGGAGCCATTGAGGAGAAAACATGGGTGGATTGAGCATTTGGCATTGGCTGATCGTTCTTCTGGTCGTCGTACTCATTTTCGGTACGAAAAAATTGCGCAACATGGGGGCGGATCTCGGCGGCGCGGTCAAGGGATTCAAGGAAGGCATGAAGAGTAGTAGCGAGGCCGACGCCGAAACGCCATCGGCAGAGTCGCCGCCGCAGGTTTCCGGCAAGACGATCGAAGGAGAAGTGCGCAAGGAGCCTTCGCAAAAAGTGTGAGCGCGAAGTCCCGTTGCTTGCCGCCCAGGGCTCGTTTCCCGGGTCTGTCAATCCAAAGGGGCGCCGGCGCGCCGCCCGCGCGAATCGGTCGCATCCCATGTTCGATGTAGGCTTCTCCGAAATCGTCGTCATTGCTGTCGTCGCTCTGATCGTCATCGGGCCGGAACGGCTGCCCAGGACTGCCCGCATGCTCGGGCATCTGTTTGGACGACTGCAGCGCTACGTCAACGACGTGAAAGCCGACATCAGCCGCGAGATGGAGCTTGATGAGCTCCGCCGCTTGCAACGCGAAGTCAAGGGAGCCGCAACCGAAATCGAGCAATCGATTCGAAGCGCTGCGACCGATTTCCAATCGGGCATCAAAGGCGTCGAGCAGCAATTGAACGAGGCCGCATCGGGAGCCGCGCCGCCGCCATCGGTATCCGAGGTTCCCGACACCACGAGCGCCGCAGGGCCGTCCCAAGGCGCGAGCAACTTCCCCTCGGGGGGCAGCGCCGCGGCCGAATTGGCCAATGAGGCCGCAAGCGTGGGGGACCACCATCCGCCAGAGGAAGCGCCGCGGCAGCCGTCATTGCCCGGTATCGACAAGGGCTGACGTTAGGCGCCAATGCCATGAGCGATACGCCCGAAGCCGCGCAGGAAACCTTCATCTCGCACCTGATCGAGCTG
>DASPYC010000054.1:0-4433 GCA_035636955.1 Casimicrobiaceae bacterium | reverse complement strand
GTTCGATCACGGGTGGAGCGCCGACATCTCGTTCAGCTATTACCAACAGCGCGCGAGCTGGCGCCTGGGCGGCAGTGGCAGTGGAGGCTTGCAGCCGCTTTCGGCGCGCTGGATTTCCGTCGGTGTTTCGAAGACGTTCTGATCGCACCTTTACTTCGGCCATTGAATCAGCGGAGAAGCCGGCGTTTTATCGGCCGGCACATATACTGGCGTCGGTTCGCCGGGGGCGCCCAGGCTCCGCACGTACTTGTAGAACGCGCGCAGGTCCGCGTCGGTCCACTGATTGAGGTTGAACCACGGCATGGGCGGGCGCGTCTTCAACTCCTTCGCGTGTCGCACCCATTGGGCTTCCGTCATCGCTGCCAGCACGAGGCGAAGATTCGATCCGTAGGTCGTTCCCCAAGGGCCGCTGAAGCCGACTTTCCCACTTCCCTTCAGCCATTCCCTTTCGGGAACGTCGCCCGAGCGCGCGGCGAAGTCGGCGGTATGGCAATCATTGCAACCGCCGACGATGAGCATGTATTTGCCGCGGTCGATCGCGTTGAGGCTGGTCGACGCCGCAGGCTTCTTGGCGGGCGCTGTCTCCGCCGCCGTTCCGGCGCGGGACGCCGTGATGAGCGCAACCGCAGCAGCGGTTATCACGAAGAGGCGATTCATGGTGATGGCAATTGTACGTCGGCGGCGGTGCAGGGCTGGCGCACCGCGCTTGCCGCTGTCGCCGCTGCGCTGTGCCCGGCGGCATTTCCCAACGGCGCGGTATCCGAGCTAAAATTCTTCCTGCGCCGATTTGAGCCAGCTTGCGGGCGCGTTACAAATACGGCTAAAGCGGTGTGGTCGAGGATAAAACCCTGCCAACCCGATTAGCCAGCCGCTGGTCGGGTTTTTTGTTGCCGATTGCCGTCCCACGATGCCGTCGTTTTCCGCCACCACCGTCGCCTCCGATACCCCGTTGTCCGAAGCCTCGCCTGCGCACAGCGTTGGCGTCGCGCGCCCGCAAAGCGCTCGATTCGAAACGCCGCTGCCGCTTGCCTGCGGCCGCTCGCTTTCGCAGTACGAGCTCGCCTATGAGACCTACGGTGAGTTGAACGCCGCGCGCAGCAACGCTGTGCTCGTCTGCCATGCGCTGAATGCGTCGCATCACGTGGCCGGTTACTACGCCGACGACCCGAACAACATTGGGTGGTGGGACAACATGATCGGCCCGGGCAAGCCGCTCGACACCGCGCGTTTTTTCGTAGTCGGCGTCAACAATCTCGGCAGTTGCTTCGGTTCAACCGGTCCTCAATCGATCGATCCGCAAACCGGACAGCCGTATGGCGCCGATTTTCCGCTCGTCACCGTCGAGGATTGGGTCGACTCCCAAGCCCGCCTCGCCGAGCGTCTCGGGATCGAGCGCTGGGCCGCCGTCATGGGCGGCAGTCTGGGCGGAATGCAAGCGCTGGCCTGGGCCACGCGATTTCCATCGCGCATTCGCCACGCGCTGGTCATCGCGGCTGCGCCCAACTTGTCGGCGGAGAACATCGCTTTTAATGAAGTCGCGCGCCAAGCGATCATGACCGATCCCGATTTCCACGGCGGCGACTATTACGCGCATCGCGCGACGCCGCGCCGGGGCTTGCGCGTTGCCCGCATGATCGGGCACATCACGTACCTGTCCGATGAGCAAATGGAAGCGAAGTTCGGCCGACAACTCCGCGACGGCATCAAGTTTTCGTTCGCGCCCGAATTCCAGATTGAATCGTATCTCCGTTATCAGGGCGAGAAGTTTGCCGACTATTACGATGCGAACACGTACTTGCGCATCACCAAGGCACTCGATTACTTCGATCCGGCGAGCGCGCACGGCGGCGATCTGGCGCTTTCTCTGTCAACGGCGACTTGCGAATTTCTGGTTGCCGCATTCACGACCGATTGGCGGTTCCCTGCTGCGCGGTCGCGCGAAATCGTGAAAGCGCTCGTCCGCAACAAGCGTCGCATTTCGTACGCGGAGATCGTCGCGCCGCATGGTCATGACGCATTCCTGCTCGACGATTCTCACTATCACGCCGTCGTGGGCGCCTATTTCGACCGGATTGCCGCCGAGAACGAACCGGCCGCGGCGAAGCCGCGCCGGCTGTCGCGATCGATTGAGACCAATGGTGTTGCCCGTGCTGACTACGCGACGATCGCGCAGTGGATCGGCTCGGGTGCCCGCGTGCTGGACCTCGGGTGCGGCGACGGCAGCCTTCTTGCGTACCTTCGCCAGGCACGCGGCGTGACGGGCTACGGGATCGAAATCGCGAACGGCGGCGTGCTGGCGAGCCTCGAAAACGGCATCGACGTTATCCAGAGCGACCTGGAGCGCGGGCTTGCCGGCTTCGACGATGCGTCGTTCGATTGCGTGATCCTGTCGCAGACGCTGCAGGCGATGCGGCATATCGAGGTCATCGTCGCGGAAATGCTGCGCGTCGGGCGCGAAGCGATCGTGACCTTTCCCAATTTCGGGCATTGGGCGCATCGCTCGCAAATCATGCGTGGCCGGATGCCGGTATCGAAATCGTTGCCGTATCAGTGGTACGACACGCCGAACATCCACTTGTGCACCGTCGCGGACTTCGATGCATTCCTCGCGGGGCGCAAGTACGTCGTGCAGGATCGTGTCATTCTCGCCGGCCGCAAGCGCGTGCGCACGCTGCCCAATCTGTTGGGCGAGCTCGCGATCTACCGTTTCCGCCGCGGTTGAACCTAAGACGTGCGTCGCGTTGCCGCGGACAACCGGCGCTAATGCGTTTCGATCCGCGGCTACAATGACGCCATGCCAGCGCCGCCCGCCGCGTCCGCAACCGATACGTCGCTTCAGCGTCATGCCCTTGTAACCACCGCGCCGCGCATCGCGCCCGATACGACATCATGGCGCGACGCGATCTTCAACCGGCGGATGCTGATCTGCGTGTTCACCGGTTTTTCTTCCGGGCTCCCGCTGTGGCTCCTCATCAATCTTCTGCCGGCGTGGCTTCGCTCCGAGCAAGTCGATCTGACGTCGATCGGCCTCTTCACGCTGATGCAGCTGCCGTACACGTGGAAATTTCTGTGGTCGCCGCTGATGGACCGCTATGCGTTGCCGGTGCTGGGACGCCGGCGCGGGTGGATGCTGATTACGCAAATCGCGTTGCTCGTGTGCATTCCGATGTTCGGTGCGCTCGATCCGCGCATCGATTTGTGGACGATCGCATGGCTGACGGCGGCGATCGCGTTCCTTTCCGCGAGCCAGGACATCGTGCTCGATGCCTATCGCCGCGAGCTTCTGCCCGATGCCGAGCTCGGGCTCGGCAACTCGATTCATGTGCAGGCGTATCGGGTGTCGAGCCTCGTCCCCGGCGCGCTCGCACTGATCCTCGCCGACCATATCGCATGGCAAAGCGTGTTCACGATCACGGCGCTTTTCATGCTGCCCGGCATCGTCAACACACTCGTCGTGGACGAGCCGAAACTTGCGCGGAGTGCGCCTCGAACGCTTGCCGAGGCTGTCGTCGAGCCGTTTCACGAATTCATCACGCGCGCAGGATGGCGTCAGGCCTTGTTGATTCTGACTTTCATTTTCCTGTACAACTTGGGTGCGAGCATGGCGACGGCGTTGGCGACGCCGTTCTATCTCGACACCGGTTTCACGAAATCGGAAATTGGTCTGATCGCGAAGAATGCCGGCCTCTGGGCGAGCGTCGCCGGCGGATTGCTGGGCGGTCTCTGGATGATCCGTATCGGCATCAATCGCGGGTTGTGGTTATTCGGCGCCGTGCAACTCGTGTCGATTCTCGGCTTTGCAGTGCTTGCGCATGAACATCGCGCCGATCGCGTGCTGCTCGCGCTCGTCATCGGCTTCGAGGCGCTCGGTGTGGGCCTCGCCACTGCCGCGTTTATCGCTTTTATCGCGCGCACGACCGATCCGCGCTACACGGCGACGCAGTTCGCGCTGTTCACCAGCCTCGCCGTCGTTCCCCGCACTTTGATCAACTCAACGACGGGCTGGATCGTCGAGCGTATCGGCTGGTTCGACTTTTATCTGCTGTGCGCGATGTTGGCGCTTCCTGGAATGGCGTTGCTGTGGCGAGTGGCGCCGTGGAGAGAACCCTTGGCGAAAATCGAACGATGAATCGACAAAAATTCAGTGCGATCGCGCATCGCGACCACGATTATTGCAATCCGATTTCCGCTGCGAAGGTCGAACGCTTGCTGGACTTGCTGCCACTCGACGCTACCTCCCGCGTGCTCGACCTTGGCTGCGGCCGCGCGGAGCTGTCGTTGCGCATCATCGAGCGCTTCGGCTCGACGGTTATCGCGGTGGACAATTCGTCGATGATGCTCGACGCTGCGCGCGAGCGGGCGGAGTGGACGGGCGCGCTCGGCAAGCTGCACCTGGACGATATCGACATTCGGGAGTTCCGCGCCGACCCCGA
>DASPYC010000053.1:0-2832 GCA_035636955.1 Casimicrobiaceae bacterium | reverse complement strand
TTCGGTCGCCCACACGGAATAGAAGCCGACCGGACCTGCCGCAACGACGTAGCCGAACGACAGCACCATCGGCGAAACAAAGCTCGGAACGAGCAGCATCGGCTCGATCCAGCGCTTGCCGGGAAAGTCGGTGCGCTCCATTACGAACGCGAGCACGGCACCCAGCGGCACCGCGATCAACGTCATGCCGGCTGCGATCAGGACCGAGTTCGTGAGCGCCTGCCAGAAATCCGGATCGGCGAAGATGAAGTCGTACGCCTCGAGCCCGAACGTCTTGCGCACGTCGAAGAACGGCGCCGACAGAAAACTCTGATACAGAATGAGCGACAGCGGCGCGAACACCGCGGCCGCCGTCACGATGATGGTCAGCGCACGCGGAACCCGCGCCAGAAATGCCGTTGCGCCGGACGCGCCGACGACCGGTGCCGGCGGATTCGCGACAGTGGCCATGGACGGCGCCTGGAACCCGGCTGAGTCGCCTTACTTCGCGGTCAGTGCCGCTTTCCAGTTGCTCAAGAATTCAAGCCGCTTCTTTTGATCGAGATACGTGACGATCTCGGCGCTCACCGGAATCGGCTTCACGTTCGAGCCCAGTTGCTTGTTCAAGCTCGCCGCCGTGTATTCCGCGTCGACGTCGTTACGAATCGAGAAGAGCTCGACGTCGCTGCCGATCAGCTTCTGACCTCGCTGCGAAAGAACGTAATCTGTCCAGATCTTGGCGGCGTTGGGATTCTTCGCTTGCTTGCCGATGAACATCACGCGCGAAAGCACGAGCGTGTAGTCCTTGGGCAATACGACGCCGAGGTTGGGATCTTTCTTCGCGCGAACGAGTGCATACGAACCCAAGACGTTGTACCCCAACAGATGCTCGCCCGATGACACTTTTTCGAGCATGTTGCCGGTGCTCGAGTAGACCTTGTAGCTCGTGGCGCCGAAGCCCTTCTCCAAATCCTTCATGCCGGGGAAGAACTTCGTGTCCTGCACGACGAACATGAAGCCGACGCCGCTCTTTTCGATGTCGTACGTCGTTACCTTTCCTTTGAACTTGTCGGTCTTCGTGTTGATGATCTTGGCGAACGCTGCGTGGTCCTGCGGAATTTCGTCGCCCGTCACCAGACGCTTGTTATAGATGAACACCGCCGGCTCGTAGGTCGTGCCGTAGGCTTGATTTTTGTACACGGCCCATGTCGGCAGCTTTGGCGCTTCGGGCGATGTGTAAGACATTGCCTGGCCGTCGTCGACGAGCTTCACCTGCAGATCCATCGCCGAACTCCACATGACGTCGGCCGATCCCTGGCCCGACGCCGCCTCGGCGATGAAGCGGTTGTACATTTCGGTCGAGTTCATGTCGTTGTACTCGACCTTGACGTTCGGATAGAGCGCGTTGAAGTCCTTGATCAGCGGCTGCGCGGCCTTGGTATCGAGCGCGCTGTAAATGACGACCTTGCCCTCCTTGTTGGCCGCGGCAATCGTCTGCGCATAGTCGGCGGGATAACCGGCCGGCGGGCTTTGTGCAAACGTTGCGCAGGTCGTGACAGCTAGCGCGAACGCAGCAAGCTTCGGGTACATGATGTTGCCTCCTCGAGGGGCCATTCTGCGGCCGTGGTTGGCCGATTATAGGCGTCAGCGCGGGGCGAGGGTCGGCTCGGCCACCAGCGCTCGACGGCGAAGCACCTCTTCACGAAGTGTGAACCATTGCTTGCGCGTTTCCGACGCGATCGCTTGCGGCCCGATGAGCGGGGGTATCCACCTTGTAGGCACGAATTGGCTACGGACGCTCACTTGCGTCATCGCGCCGTCGCTTACGACGCGCGTCGTGATCTCGGAACCCGCCATGTCGCCGCTGACGATCTTCGAGTGAATCTCGCGTGATGGCGTCAGCAAGACATGGCGAACGCTTTCGAATGGAAAGGCCAGTAAACCGTAGTGCGCCGTCCCTTTTTGCATGACGTCGAGCGCGTTGCCGACCCGCGAAATGACGGCGCTCGATTCAAGATTTGCCACAAATTGCCCCATGTGATCGTAATCGGTCAGAACGCTCCAGACCTCGTCCTGCGATGCACGGACCGCCAAGTCGACGTCCACGACGATGATCTCGCCCTCTTTGGACGCCCGGACATCGATGTCGTTTTCGTCGGACAGCGCGGCGCTCGCTTGGCCCAAAGTCAGCGTCGCGGTGACGATGCCAATGAAGGCTACATCGCGTAGCGCAAGAATGCTCATTGCAATAAGCCTCCGCCGGTCGATCGCACGTGCACCTGCGCGGCCTGCGTGCGCCGCGATTTCGAAGATGTTTTCGGTTCGACCGCCCACCCCTGCGCCGCGTTCCGCGCCAGTTGGCGGGTTAAGGGTGTGGTCGGGGTGAGAGGATTTGAACCTCCGGCCTCTACGTCCCGAACGTAATCATTACCCATAATGCTATCAATATGTTAGTTAATAAAACAACGACTTAAATCAGTCGCCGCGCTTAGCAAAGCGCTTCCATTCGCACTTAGCGTACACTTACCGCGTTGCACTTACGCTAACAGGGAGGCCAAATGCGAGGGAAATTATCCATCAAAAGCGTTGCAGCGGCTCGGCCGCAGGAACGACCATACGAGATATCCGATGCTGGAATGCCGGGTTTGCTGTTGCGCATCCAACCAAGCGGTGTGAAAAGTTGGATCGTGCAATGGGGTCGAGGCAAACGCACCACCTTAAAAAAGCGTTATCCGGAATGCACGCTCGATGACGCGCGGACGCAGGCGCTCGAGATTCTTCGTGACGCTTCCAAGCATGGTACGCCTGCCGCTCATCGTTCGCGACGTACACGCCGCAGCGACAATACCGCCG
>DASPYC010000052.1:0-5291 GCA_035636955.1 Casimicrobiaceae bacterium | reverse complement strand
AATTCGATCCGGCGTTGCACGAAAAACCGCGCTGGCTCGTGATGAACAAGCTCGATTTGATCCCGGAGAACGAGCGAGACGCACGCGTCGAGGCGTTCGTCAAAGCGTATCGCTGGACTGGAAAAGCCTTCGCGATCGCCGCCATCAACGGCGACGGCTGCCGCGAGCTGGTGTACGCAGTTCAGGAATGGCTCGACGCGCATCCTGCCGAGGCGGCCGAAACGACTGCGGCAGCCGACGCCGAGCGAAAGCCCGTCGTGGTAATGCCGAAGCCGATGCGCGAGCGCACTCCGCGACGGCGCAGAACGGCACCATGAACGAGTGTGGGGCTACGCGATGAGCGGCCCGCTCGTGTCGGCCCGGCGGATTGTCGTCAAGGTCGGCTCGTCACTCCTCACCAACGACGGTCGTGGGCTCGATCACGCTGCGGTTGCGCGCTGGGCCGGCGAGATTGCGCGACTGCGGGCGGCGCACAAAGAGATCGTGCTGGTTTCATCGGGCGCGATTGCCGAGGGCATGCAGCGACTCGGGTGGCCTTCGAGGCCCCGTGCAATCCATGAATTGCAGGCGGCCGCGGCGGTGGGACAGATGGGGCTGATCCAAGCGTACGAGGCGGCATTCTCACAATACGCCTTGCACACCGCACAAGTGCTGCTCACGCACGAGGATCTCGCCGACCGTCGCCGGTATCTCAACGCGCGGACGACGCTGACGACGCTGATTGCGTTGGGTGTGATCCCCGTGATCAACGAGAACGACACGGTGACGACCGACGAAATCCGTTTTGGCGACAACGACACGCTGGCGGCGCTCGTCACGAATCTGATTGAGGCCGACGCGCTGGTGTTGCTCACCGACCAGCCCGGGTTGTTCACCGCCGATCCGCGCAAGCATCCGGCGGCGACGCTTGTGAGCAATGCGCGCGCCGGCGATGCGGCGCTCGAAGCGATGGCCGGCGGTGCCGGCAGCGCGATCGGGCGCGGCGGCATGCTGACGAAGGTGCTGGCAGCGAAACGTGCGGCACGCTCGGGCGCGTCGACGATCATCGCGAGCGGCTTCGAGCCCGACGTATTGACGCGCCTCGCCGCCGGCGAATCGATTGGCACCGCGCTACTCTCCGAAACCGTTTCGCTCGCCGCCCGCAAGCAGTGGCTTGCTGACCACGTGCGCCTTGCTGGCGCGCTGCGCTTGGACGACGGTGCGGTGCGCGCGCTGTCGCGTGAAGGAAAAAGCCTGTTGCCGATCGGCGTTGTCGGCGTCGACGGCGCGTTCGGACGCGGCGAAGTCGTCGGCTGTTTCGCACCCGACGGCCGCGAGATCGCGCGCGGACTCGTCAACTACGGCTCGCAGGAAACAGCGCGAATTCTGCGCCGGCCGTCGTCGGATATCGAATCGATTCTCGGCTATGTCGACGAGCCCGAGCTCATTCATCGAGACAATCTGGTCCTTCTCGGGTAGTCCGCCGCAGCGTCCCGCTACAATCGCAGCAGAAGCTCCAATAAGCCACGGAGGCACGATGGCACTGCTCGATCGCTTGAAGGGGATCCTGTTCGACCCGCGTGCCGAATGGCTGAAGATAGCCGCCGAACCCGCGACGACCCAATCGATCTATACCGGCTGGGTCATGATTCTCGCGGCAATCGGACCATTGGCCATGCTGACCGCGCTCGGCGGACTTGGTCTCGGCGTCCGCGTTGCGGTGCTCGCGTATCTCAATGGGCTGATCGGCACCGCGGTGCTTGCGCTGATCGTCGATCTGCTGGCTTCATCGTTCGGGGGAACGAAGGATTTTGTCGCTTCCTTGAAACTCGTCGCATACAGCCTGACGCCGGTATGGGTCGCGCAGGTGATGCTGATCCTTCCGTTGCTTGGGATGCTGATCCTTCTAGGCGCCGCGATCTACGCTTGCTATACGTTCTTTGTCGGCGCTGCGGTGCTCAACAAATGCGCACCGGACAAGGCCATTCCGTACACGATCGTTGTTTTATTGTGCGCGATCGTGCTGTCGTACATCTTTCGCCTCACGGCGGGCGGCATCGGGTATAGCGCCGCGACCGGCCTTATGGGGACGGGCATGCTGCGCTAGAGCAGCTCCGGTTCAGTCGACCGAGCTTGGGGTCGGCTCGTCGTAGGACGGGGGCGTCACCGGATGCGCGAAGCCGTACAGCCGTTCGCGGCGCGTCTGCGGTTTCATGTGAATGTAGCGCTCGAGCTCGAGGAGCGCACGCCGGTATACCTCGCGCTTGAAATCGATCACCGTTTCGAGCGGCACCCAATACTCGTGCCAGCGCCACGCATCGAATTCGGGATGCTCGCTGGCGCGCAACGAAAAGTCGTTGTCGCGACCGGTGAGCCGCAGCAGATACCAGATCTGTTTTTGACCGCGGTAGCTGCCCCGCCACTCACGCTTGATCCAGTGTTGCGGAACGTCGTACCTCAGCCAATCGCGCGTACGGCCCAGGACTTTCACGTGCTGCGAACGAAGCCCGACTTCCTCGCGTAACTCGCGGTACATCGCCTGTTCAGGCGTCTCACCGGAGTTGATGCCGCCCTGCGGAAATTGCCACGCGTGTTCGCGGATCCGTTTGCCCCAAAAGACCTGGTTCTTGCCGTTGACGATGACGATGGCGACGTTCGGGCGATAGCCGTCACGGTCGAGCATCGGTGCACCCTGATGCAATAAAGTTGAAACAATTGTTGCACAGGAGGGGGCCTGTTGCCTAGGTTTTCAGCCCACGTAGTTGGTGGAGTACAACTCAACGCTTGAGCGGCTCCGACTCCCGTGGTGTCAACGGTACTTTCAGAACGCGGTCGCGGCGCACGACGGCAATCTCGGTGCTCCTGCCGATTGCTTCGCCGACGAGCAGCCGTTGCAAATCATCGATGTTCGCAACCACCTGCCCATCGAGCGCGATGATCACATCGCCACGCTTCAGTTCCGCGCTCGCAGCCGGCGAGCCGTCTTCGATCGATTCGATGCGGACACCGGATTCGTGCGTAAGGCCGAAATGACGGACGATTCGGCGCGGCAGCGCGAGCGTCTGTCCGCCCACACCTAAATATGCGCGACGGACGCGACCCTCGCGAATCAACGCGATCGCCACGCGCTCGGCGGTCGATGCGCCGATTGCAAAGCAGATACCTTGCGCCGGAAGAATCACCGCGGTGTTGACGCCGATGACGAGGCCTTGCGTGTCGATCAGCGGCCCACCCGAATTGCCGGGATTGAGCGCCGCGTCGGTCTGCAATACGTTATCGAGCAAGCGTCCTGTTTGTGCACGCATCGAACGACCGAGCGCGCTCACGATGCCGGCGGTCACCGTATGCTGGAATCCATATGGACTGCCGATCGCGACGGCTATCTGGCCGACCCGCACGCGAGCCGAATCGCCGAAGCGACACCACGCGAGATCGCCCGCCGCAACTTTGAGCAGCGCGAGATCGGAGTGCGGGTCGTCGCCGACGATTGCTGCCGACGCCGTTCGACCGTCCGGCAACGTTACCTCGATGGCAGCAGCGCCGCCGGCCACGTGACTATTGGTGACCAGATAGCCATCGGGGGTGATGATGAATCCCGAGCCGGAACCTTCGCGTCCCCACCGTGATGGCTTCGCGCGCTCGACCCGCACGTGCGCGACCGCAGGCGCCACGCGCGCCACGGCGCGGGTCACCGCTTCGGAATAGGCGTCCAGCAGCGCGTTATCGGGATCCCGAGACGGCTCTGCCTCAACGGGGTCGGGAGCGCCGTCGGCGCGGGGAAGATCGAGGGGCATGCCGTCCCAGATGACGGCGGCCGCGTGCCATTTCAACTGCCGCCGGTCATCAAAGGAACAGGTCGGGCAAGAGATCGCCTTCGGTCGCGTTTTCGTGCAGATACTGCGAAAACTCGTTCATGCCGGCAGAACGCAGCACTGCTTCATCAATGCAGAATTGACCGGTGAAGCTGCGTGACTCGCGCGTCAGAATGACATGCGCCGCATCGGCAACGATCGTCTGCTTGCGCGTGCGCAGTCGTTCTCGCGGTCCAAAAGTCGGCAGCGCTTGCAACGCCGCTGTATCGATGATCGTCCGCGGCCACAACGCATTGACGGCGATCCCGTCCGCACGAAACTCACCGGCCATGCCGAGCACGCACAGGCTCATCCCGTACTTTGCAATCGTGTAGGCGACATGCGGCGCGAACCAGCGTTCATCCATGTTGAGCGGCGGCGAGATCATCAACACGTGGGGGTTTTCGGCGCGCTTCAGATGCGGTAAACACTTTTGCGCGCAGAGGAACGTCCCGCGCGTGTTCACTTGGTGCATCAAGTCGAAGCGTTTCATCGGCGTGGCCGAGGTGCCGGTCAAGCTGATCGCACTCGCATTGTTGACGAGCACATCGATGCCGCCGAACGTATCGACTGTTTTGGCCACTGCGGCTTCGACCTGCGCTTCGTCGCGGATGTCGACCGCCAGCGGCAAAGCGCGACCACCCGCGGCTTCGATGTCGCGTGCGGCAGTGTAGATGGTTCCGGGAAGCTTCGGATGTGCATCGGTGGTCTTCGCGGCGATCGCGATATTAGCGCCATCGCGTGCAGCGCGAAGTGCGATCGCGAGTCCGATGCCGCGACTCGCGCCGGTGATGAACAGCGTCTTGCCACTCAATGTGGACGGGCTGCTCATTCAGATCGCGCCTTCTTCGCGCAAACGTCCGATTGTCGGTCGATCGTAATCGAGCTCGCGCAGGATTGCATCCGTGTGCTGTCCGAGGGCCGGCACGGCGTCCATGCGTGGCATCACCGTATTGGGCAGCGCCGGCGGAAGAAGTGCGGCGATCGTTCCGGCCGGCGTCTCGATGTCGGTCCAGCGTTGGCGCGCCTTGAGCTGCGCGTGCTCCCATACTTCGTGCATGTCGTTCATTCGCGCATTGGCGATTTGTGCCGCGTCGAGCCGGGCGACCACTTCTTCGGCCGTGAGATCGCGAAATGCATCGACAATCACCGCACGCAATTCTTCGCGTGCGGCAGCGCGTTTCGAATTCGATGCGAAACGGTAATCGGTCGCGAGCGCCGCGTTCTGCAACACCTTGTCACAAAATACGCTCCACTCGCGCTCGTTTTGCAATCCGAGCATGACGATCTTCCCGTCGCCCGCGGGGAACGGCCCGTACGGATAAATCGTCGCGTGCGCTGCGCCCGTTCGCGGCGGCGGCGACGCGCCCTCATGCGCGTAATAGAGCGGATAACTCATCCACTCGACCATCGTTTCGAGAAGGGCGACCTCGATCCGACAGCCGCGCCCCGTGCGTTCGC
>DASPYC010000051.1:0-8757 GCA_035636955.1 Casimicrobiaceae bacterium | reverse complement strand
CGACGATGGAAAAATTGACAGCGAACGGCGCGCGCTTCGTGCCAATCTCGGGCAATTACTACGACGATCTGCTTGCGCGATTCGATCTTCCGCCGGCGGACGTCGAGCGCATGCGGAGGCACAACGTCCTCTACGAACGCTCGGAAGGCGGCGAGTATTTTCACGCCTACTCGGAACCGTTCGCAGGCCGCTTCTTTTTCGAGATCATTCAGCGCACCGGCGACTACGACGGTTATGGCGCCCTGAATGCGCCTGCTCGCATTGCGTCGCAGGTGCAGCATCTCGCGACAGCGGCGCATCCGTGACAGCCCACTACGCCGTTATCGGAAATCCTGTTGCACATAGTCTGTCGCCGCGAATTCATGCGACGTTCGCGCGCCAGACCGGCCAAGACATGGAGTACGGCGCGATCTTGGCGCCCATCGGCGGATTCGCCGCAGCGGTCGAGACATTTCACGCGCACGGCGGCTGCGGTCTCAACGTGACGGTGCCCTTCAAGTTAGACGCGTACTCATTCTCGACAGCGCTAACCGAGCGCGCAAGAAGTGCCGGCGCCGTCAACACGCTCAAGTTCAACGGCGAGACCGTGCTCGGCGATAACACCGATGGTGCAGGGCTCGTTGCCGATATCACGATGCGCCTCGGCGTGGCGCTTGCCGGCAAGCGCGTGTTGCTGATGGGCGCCGGGGGAGCCGCACGCGGCGTTGTGCTGCCGTTGCTGGCACAGAAACCGATGCTCCTGGCGATTGCCAATCGCACCATGGAAAAAGCTGTCGCGCTTGCCGCGCGCTGGACCTATCTGGGCGAGGTGCGAGGCGGCGGATACGCCGACTTCGCCGATGAGCACTTCGACGTCGTCATCAACGCGACGTCGGCCAGCTTGAGCGGCGACACGCCGCCGCTATCAAAGCGCGTGTTTGCGTCCGCGGCGCTTGCCTACGACATGGTGTACGGCGAGAGGTCAACGTCGTTTCTCGGCGCTGCAAAATCGTTCGGCGCTTGCCGCGTTGCCGACGGCTTGGGGATGTTGATCGAGCAAGCTGCCGAGTCGTTTCTGTTGTGGCGCGGCGTGCGACCCGATACCAGTCCGGTCATTGCAATGTTGGGAGCTTGACGAGGACGCCACACGGCATGAAACGCGCGCGATTACCGAACGCTTTCTGCGCTCGCGCGATTGACCGGTTTAGGGTGCGCATCCTATACTGTCCGATATACGAACAATTGTGCGTTAATCGCACACAACGACGACGACAATGATTGATAAAACTGTCGCGACGGCCGCGGCGGCCGTGGCGGACATCGGCGACAACTGCACGGTGATGATCGGCGGCTTCGGCTCCGCCGGAATGCCGTCGGAACTGGTCGACGCATTGATTGCGCAAGGTGCACGCGATCTCACGATCGTGAGCAACAATGCCGGCAACGGTGAAGTCGCTCTCGCCGCGTTGCTCAAGGCAAAGCGCGTACGCAAGATCATCTGCTCATTTCCGCGCCAGACCGATTCATACGTGTTCGACGCCCTTTACCACGCGGGCGAGATCGAGCTCGAGCTCGCGCCGCAAGGGAACCTTGCGGAACGTATCCGCGCGGCCGGCGCAGGCGTTGGCGCCTTTTTTACGCCGACAGGTTACGGCACGCTGCTGGCCGAAGGGAAGGAAACACGCAAGATCGACGGGCGCGACTATGTGCTCGAATACCCGATTCACGCCGATTTCGCGTTGATCAAGGCGCAGCGCGCCGATCGCTGGGGCAACCTGGTTTATCGCAAGACCGCGCGCAATTTCGGTCCGATCATGGCCGCCGCCGCGAAATGCACGATCGCGCAGGTGCGCGAGGTCGTGAATCTCGGCGATCTCGATCCCGAGGCCGTCGTCACACCCGGCATCTTCGTCAATCGCGTCGTTGAAATTCCGGCCGCGGTGAAGATGGTTGTCCAGCCCGGCGCCGCGGCTTGAAATACAAATGCGGAGCGCGACATGAATCGTTTCACACGTGAACAAATCGCTACGCGCATCGGCCGCGATATTCCGAACGGTGCCTACGTGAACCTCGGCATCGGTCTGCCTACACTGGTGGCGAACCATCTGCCGAAGGATCGCGAGATCATTCTGCATTCGGAGAATGGATTGCTCGGCATGGGGCCGGCGCCGGAAGCCGGCGCCGACGACCCTGATCTCATCAATGCCGGCAAGCAACCAGTGACTGCGCTGCGAGGCGCGTCGTTTTTTCATAACGCCGACTCCTTCGGGATGATGCGCGGCGGCCATCTCGATTTCTGCGTACTGGGCGCGTTCCAGGTTTCGGTTGAGGGGGACCTCGCGAACTGGCACACCGGCGCGCCTGGCGCGATTCCCGCCGTCGGCGGTGCAATGGACCTGGCAATCGGCGCGAAGAGTGTCTATGTGATGATGGAGCACCTGACGAAGAAGGGCGAGAGCAAGATCGTCCCGCGTTGCACGTATCCGGTTACCGGGCTCAAGTGCGTCAACCGAATCTATACGGATCTCGCTGTAATCGACGTGACGCCGCACGGGTTGCGCGTGATCGACATCGTTGACGGCGTGTCGCTCGGCGAGCTGACGCGGCTCTCCGGCGTTGAGTTGAAAACGTAAGGAACGAATGTGAGCGACGCCTTCATCTGCGATGCCATTCGCACGCCGTTCGGCCGTTATGGCGGCGCGCTGGCGCCCATGCGGACCGACGATCTCGCCGCGATTCCGATCCGAGCATTGATCGAACGCAATCCCAAGGTTGATTGGTCGGCAGTCGACGACGTTGTCTACGGCTGCGCCAATCAAGCCGGCGAGGATAACCGCAACGTCGGACGGATGGCGTTACTTTTGGCTGGTGTGCCCCAAGAAGTGCCCGGTTCAACCATCAATCGTTTGTGCGGCTCGAGCCTTGACGCGATCGCCATCGCGAGTCGCGCAATCAAAAGCGGCGAGATGTCGCTGATGATCGCCGGCGGCGTCGAGAGCATGTCGCGTGCGCCGTTTGTGATGGGCAAGGCGGACAGCGCCTTCTCGCGCGCTGCAAAGATCGAGGACACGACGATCGGCTGGCGTTTCATCAATCCGTTGATGAAGAGCAAATTCGGCGTCGATTCGATGCCTGAAACCGCGGAGAATGTTGCGCAGGAATTCGGCGTGAGCCGCGCCGACCAGGACGCGTTCGCTTTGCGAAGCCAGCAGCGCGCCGCAGCAGCGATCGCCGAGGGCCGCCTCGCGGATGAAATCGTTGCCGTGACGATTCCCACGAAAAAAGGCGAACCGATCGTCTTCAAGCAGGACGAGCATCCGCGCGCGACAACGCTCGAAACGCTGGCCAAACTGAAGGGCGTCGTGCGGCCCGACGGTACGGTGACGGCCGGCAATGCGTCCGGCGTCAACGACGGTGCTTGCGCAACGCTGATCGCATCATCCGATGCTGTCGAACGTTTTGGGTTGACGCCGAAAGTTCGGATCGTCGCGGCGGCGGTCGCCGGCGTCGCGCCGCGTATCATGGGGTTTGGACCGGCGCCGGCAATGCGCAAGGCGCTCGCGAAGGCAAGGCTCAAGCTTGGCGACATCGATGTCATCGAGTTGAACGAAGCGTTCGCCGCGCAAGCGCTGGCCGTGACACGCGATCACGGTTTGCCTGACGATGCGCAGCACGTGAATCCGAACGGTGGTGCGATTGCGCTCGGCCATCCGCTCGGTGCGAGTGGCGCGCGCCTCGTGACGACGGCGACGTACCAGTTGCTCCGCAGCGGCGGTCGCTATGCGCTGTGCACGATGTGCATCGGCGTGGGCCAAGGCATCGCCATGATTATCGAGCGTGCGTGACCGCTCGCGCACATTGAAGAGGGACGCATGACTTCCCGACCGCAGAATCTGCAGACCAAAGCGCTCGCCGGCTATCGCAAGCCCGATCGCGGCACGCAACCGGATTATTACTATCCGCCCTATGCGTCCACAGTGAAACGCTCGCCGTCGCAGCCGCTGGTGATCCTGCCGACGACGCTCTCGGAAGTGACCGGTCCGCTGTTCGGCTACGATCTCATCAAGGCCAACGATTTCGATCTGACAAAGCAAGGCAACGGGGATCCGATCGGCGAGCGCATCGTCGTCAGCGGCCGTGTGCTTGACGGCAATGCGCGGCCCGTCGCGAACACGCTCGTTGAAGTCTGGCAAGCCAACTCGGCTGGCCGCTATCCGCATCACCGCGATAATCACAACGCGCCGGTCGATGCCAATTTTCCGGGCTGCGGACGCACGCTGACCGACGCAGAGGGTCGATATCGCTTCGTATCGATCCGTCCGGGCGAGTATCCCTGGCGCAACCATTACAACGCTTGGCGCCCCGCGCACATCCATTTCTCGTTGTTCGGTCCGGCATTCGCGACGCGGCTCGTGACGCAAATGTATTTCCCCGGCGATCCGCTGCTCGACTACGATCCGATGTACACAAGCATTCCGAACGAGCGTGCGCGCCAGCGGCTGATCTCGACGTTCGATTGGGAAACGACGATTCCGGAACAGGCGCTCGGGTACAAATTCGACATCGTGTTGCGCGGTCGCGACGAAACGCCGTTCGAGAGCGACATGAAGCGGCCCGGCTAAGGAGTTTGCGATGAGCTTGCTTACGACGTCGTCGCAAACGATCGGCCCGTATCTCCATATCGGCCTCACGTGGCTTAACACCGACAATTTGGCGGTAGCCGGCGTGAGTGGCGACAAGATCGCGATCGAAGGCCGTATCGTCGACGGCGACGGCAATGCGGTGGACGACGCTGTCGTCGAGATCTGGCAGGCGAACGCGCACGGACGCTACGCGCATCCCGACGACACGCAAGACAAGCCGCTCGAACCGCAATTCAAAGGTTTCGGACGCGTGACGACCGACGGCCACGGCGTTTTCCGCTTCACGACGATCAAGCCCGGTCGAGTGCCCGCGCCGGATGGCGGATTACAGGCGCCGCATCTCAACGTGACGATCTTCACGCGCGGGCTGCTGAAGCATCTGATCACACGGATGTATTTTCCCAACGAGCCCGCCAACGACGAAGATCCGGTTCTGCAGTGCGTGCCGGTGGAGCGGCGGCGAACGTTGATCGCGACGTCTGGCGAGGGGGAGAGCGCACTCAAGTGGAACGTGATCTTGCGGGGACCCGCCGAGACGGTTTTTTTCGACTACTGAGGTTTGCCGCAGGCGCTACGCGGTGCATTCGGTGCTCGACCTTCTCTTCACGACCGACGCGATGCGCGAGGTCTTTTCCGATCGCGCGCGCATCCAGCGGATGCTCGATTTCGAGGCGGCGCTTGCGCGTGCCGAAGCACTGGTGGGTGTCATTCCCGGCGATGCCGCTGATACGATTGGTCGTTGCTGCCGCGCCGATGATTTCGACCTTGCCAAGATTGCCGTCGCAGCGCGCGACGCGGGCAATATCGCGATCCCGCTGATCGCACGACTGACGGAGCGCGTGGCGCGCGCGCAGCCGGGCGCGCAGGGTTACGTGCACTGGGGCGCGACGAGCCAGGACGTGATCGATACCGGACTGGTGCTGCAACTTCGCGATGCGCTCGCGCTGATCGAAACCGACGCGACGCGCTTGGCGGATGCTCTCGCGCGGCAAACAAGCATCCATCGTGCGACGCTTATCGCCGGTCGGACGTGGCTGCAACAAGCGTTGCCTATCACGCTGGGTTTGAAACTCGCGACGACGCTGGCCGCGCTCGATCGCCATCGCGCGCGTATTGCGGCATTGCGAGAGCGTGCGCTGGTACTGCAATTCGGTGGCGCTGCCGGTACGCTGGCATCGCTCGGACCGAAAGCGATCGCCGTAGAAACGGCGCTGGCTGCGGAGCTCGCGCTGAAAATTCCCGCGTTGCCGTGGCACACGCAACGCGACAATTTGGTCGAGGTCGCGACGTTTCTGGGCCTCATTGTCGCGACCGTTGGCAAGCTCGCGCACGATCTGGCGCTGCTGATGCAAACGGAAGTGGGCGAAGCATTCGAGGCCGCGAAGGCGGGACGCGGCGGATCGTCGACGATGCCGCATAAACGCAATCCTGTCGGCGCGGCGATTGCACTCGCTGCTGCCGTGCGCGTTCCAGGGCTCGTCGCGACAATGCTTTCAGCGGCGGTTCAGGAACACGAGCGTGGTCTCGGTAACTGGCCCGCCGAGTGGGACACGTTGCCGGAAATCGTGCTGCTCGCAGCCGGCGCGCTCGATACCATGGCCAACGTCGTCGAAGGCCTCGAGGTGGACGTCGCGAGAATGCGTGCAAACCTCGAGATCTCGCAAGGTCAGATTTTCGCCGAGGCGGTGCAGATGGCGTTGGCGCCGGCGCTGGGTCGCGACGCTGCCCACGAGCTTGTCGCGAGCGCTTCCCGGCGCGCGCGGAGCGAGCGTCGCCATCTGCGTGAAGTGCTGGCCGAGGAATCGCGGGTGACCGCGGTGCTCGATCGCGACGCGATTGGGCGTCTATTCGACCCACCGTCGTACCTCGGCTCGACCGATGCGTTTATCGATCGTGCACTTGCCAGTCGCGGTTGATTTCCAACGAAAGTTCTCGCCAATGCCATTTCTCGATCTCGCCGGCGCTCGTTTCCATTACCGAACCGACGGGCCAGCTGCTGCGCCGGTCATCATGTTTTCCAATTCGCTCGGCACCAACCTCGCGATGTGGGAATCCCAGTTGCCGTCGCTCACGACGCACTACCGCGTGCTGCGATACGACGCGCGCGGACATGGCGAATCAGCCGTCACAAGCGGCCCCTACACGATCGAGCAACTGGCGCGCGATGCGCTCGCCCTTCTCGATGCGCTCGAAATCGAGCGCGTGAATTATTGCGGTCTTTCGATGGGCGGAATGGTCGGGCAGTGGCTGGGGGCGAACGCGCCGCGTCGATTGGGCAAGCTCGTGCTTGCCAACACGACCGCGAAGATTGGATCACCTGAAACGTATAACGCGCGCATCGACACGGTCCGCAACGGCGGAATGATCGCCATCACGGACGCCGTACTCGCGCGGTGGTTTACGCCGGCTTTCTTGACCGCATCGCCAACCGCGGTCGCGCGGGTGCGCGCGATGCTCGACCGAACGCCACCCGACGGGTACATCGCATGCTGTGAAGCGATCCGCGACATGGATCAGCGCGAGATCATCGGCGAAATCGGCGTGCCCACGCTGGTGATCGCCGGAACACACGATGTCCCGACGCCGCCGACAGACGGACGCTTTCTCGCCGATCGTATTAACGGCGCGCGTTACGTTGAATTGCCTGCGGCGCATCTGTCGAACATTGAAGCTGCGCCGGCGTTCTCATCGGCGTTGATGGACTTTCTGAACGGCTGAAGGAGCATTCGATGGACGAGCAGGAGCGGCATTCGAAGGGGATGGAAGTCCGGCGTGCCGTGCTCGGAAACGCGCATGTCGACCGCGCTGAAGCGAAGCGCAATGACTTCAATGGCGAATTTCAGGACCTGATCACGCGCCACGCGTGGGGCGAGATCTGGACCCGTCCCGGATTGCCGAGGCATACCCGGAGCTTGCTGACGATTGGTCTGATGGTCGCGCTCAATCGGAGTGACGAATTCAAGCTGCACGTGCGCGCCGCATTCAATAACGGCGTCACGCGCGACGAAATCAAGGAAGTGCTTCTGCAATGCGCGATCTACGCCGGTATTCCCGCGGCGAACAGCGCGTTTCACATGGCCGAGGAGGTCCTTGCGCAGATGGATGGCGCACCACGGTCGTCTTGAAAAGGCACGCGTGAAATCCAGGCCTCTTTCCGCCGATCATATGCGGTGGACTCGCAGCACGATTCTTCCGAGAATCTGCCCGCGTGCGAGTCGTTCGTGTGCCTTCGCGGCCTGCGAAAGCGGAAAGACCGCGGCAATCGGCACCTGAATGGGCACTTCGGCGATGCTGCGCTCGAGTCGTTTGAACCATCGCGGATTCGCCGTCATGTCATACGCAATGCGGCGAATCGCCTTGCGGCGGCGGGGTGGCGCCGGCTCGATGCCATTGGGGAATGCGACCGATCCGCGGGGACGGATGAGATCGAGGCAACGCTCGAGGCTATCGCCACCCGCGAACGCCAGCACCGCGTCGATACCGTCCGGCGCGAGCTTCTGAAGACGATCGGCGACATCGTCACGGCGGGCGTCGACGACCGCACTTGCTCCCAGCCGCCGGACGAGCGCCGCAGCTCGCTTACCCGACGCGGTCGCCAGCACGCGCGCGCCGCGGTGCTTTGCCAACTGCACCGCAATCGTCCCTACGGCGCCCGACGCTCCGAAGATCAATACCGTTTGGCCGCGATGCACGTGAAGCATGGCATCGACTCCTTGCAGCGCCGTCAATCCCGTAGGCGCAACCGCGCCCGCTTGCAGTGGATCCAAGCGTCGCGGCACCCGCGCTACGTGCTCGACTTTCGCCACTGCGTACTCGGCGTAAAAGCCGCCCTTGGGATTTCCGAATTCGTAGGCGTAAACGTGGTCACCGATGCGAAAGCGCCGAACATGGGCTCCTCTGGCGACGACTACGCCTGCCCCATCGGTTCCGAGGACGAGTGGAAACTTCGTACGCCCGGGCGGCCGCCACGACCCGTCGCGAATCGCGTGATCCCATGAGCCGACGCCCGCCGTATCGATCCTGATCAACACCTCGCCGGGGCCCGGCTTGGGAACCGGCTGCTCGTGAACCTTGATGGCCGACGGCGGACCGAAATGGTCGACCGATGCCGTCTTCATCAAATCGGGGATTTTCA
>DASPYC010000050.1:0-3209 GCA_035636955.1 Casimicrobiaceae bacterium | reverse complement strand
ACGGAAGATTAGGTCGCTGCGCACCCTTGCGAAGGTCTATGCATGCGCGGACTCGAGGAGCGTTCTTAAGGCGTCCACCGCATCGCCGGGATGGGGTCTTCGCGAATGTCGTGGCGGAGTTGCGCTAAAATCGACGCCATGCGCGTGCTGGCGCATCTGTCGGACCTGCACTTCGGCCGCGTCGACGAGGCACTGGTCGGCTCGCTGCAAGCCGTACTGGCGCAGCTTCGCCCGCACCTCGTCGTGGTCACCGGCGATCTGACGCAGCGCGCACGCAGCGCTCAATTTCGCAGCGCCAGAGCTTTCCTCGATGCGCTGCCCGCGCGGCACCTCGTCGTGCCGGGAAATCACGATGTGCCTCTCTACGACATCACCAGGCGATTCCTGCGGCCGCTCGCCCGTTATCGACGTTACATCGGCGACGTGGAACCGCTGTATGTAGACGAAGAGGTCGCGGTAGCCGGCGTTAACACCGCACGCTCACTCACGGTGAAGGGAGGACGCATCAATGCCGAACAGCTCGCGCGCATTCGCGAGCGATTCGGCACGTTGCCTCCGCATACGGTGAGAGTGGTGGCGACACATCATCCTTTCGACGTTCCGCGCGGCCAGGACGTGCGTCAGATCGTGGGTCGTGCGGCGATGGCGATGGAGGCGCTGTCACGATGCGGCGTCGACATCTGTCTCGCCGGTCACGCGCACGTCGCACACGTTTCCCAGGCGGCGAGCCGTTACGCGGTCGCTGGACACGGCGCGCTGCTGGTGCAAGCCGGTACCGCGACTTCCACGCGGGCGAGGGGAGAGGCGAATTCGTTCAACGTGTTGCATATCGAGCGCCCCGAGATTCGCGTCGAACACCATGCCTGGAGCCCGGAGCGGCGGGCATTCCAATGCATTGCGTCGGTGCGCTTTCGTCAGACCGCCGATGGTTGGTACCCCGCTTGACGTTATCCGATGACCATCGATCCGATTGTCGAGGCCGAGCCGATCGACAGCCTCGAGCGCAAACGAAGCCTGGAGGCCGCAATCAGGACGCGGCGCGAGGCCGTGCTGGTCGTAAACAGTCGATCACGGCGCGGCCGGCAGCTCTATCGCCGGGCGAAACGCTTATTGCGCGAGCGCGGAATCGCGCTGGCGCTGACGTACCCCGTGCGCAACCCCGCGCGCATTCCGGAGATCGTGCGCGATGCGATCGGGAAAGGGTATCAGTTCATCATCGTCGGGGGTGGCGACGGCACGATCAGCTCGGTCGTGGATTTCTTCGCATATCGCAGCGTAGTGCTTGGCATCCTGCCGGCCGGGACGGCCAACAGCTATGCGCGCGCGCTCGGAATTCCGCTTGCGCTCGATGAAGCGGTGGAGGTCGTCGTCTCTGGCAAGGTGGTCGACGTGAACCTGGGCAAGATCAACGGCAACCACTTTGCCAACGCGGCTGCCATCGGTTTGCCGGCCTCGATCGCGCGGCACATGCCGAGACTTCTCAAACGGTGGTTCGGGCGCGTGGGATATCTCCTGGTCGCCGCCGTTCGGCTCGTGCGTCAGCGGCCGTTTCGATGCACGCTCACGGCAAGCGGGCGGACGATCGAGTTCGACGCGATGGAGGTTCGCGTCGCCAATGGCCAATATCAGGGTGGCGTGCGGGTCGCGAACGAAGCGAGTTTGGAAAGCCGCGATCTCGTGATCCAGTCCATCAAGGGCGGCTCGCGCTGGTCGATCGTGCGGTTCTGGACGATGGCCATGCTGGGCTATCGTCCTTCGATCGATGACGTGCTGGTGGTCAAGGCACCCGACGTCACGCTCGATACCGCGCCCCGCCAGTACGTGTCGATCGATGGGGAGCCGGTCACGCAAACGCCGATACGCGCGACGGTCGCGCGCAACGCGCTCATGGTCGTCGCGCCCCGAGAGCGGACCGACCTCGTATGACGCGCCGACTCGGCGATCGACGCGCTGTCGCGGCCGGAGCTGTGATCGTGATGGCCGCAGGATCGGTATTTGCCGCGGTCGCGATCAACGTCGTTTCCGGCGGGTCTCTTGCGCAACTCGACCTCCGGGCAGCTTCCTGGTTCACGATGCACTCCGATTCGGCAATCACGTACGCGATGCTGCTGGTGAGCGCGACGCATGCGACGGTGCCCGTCTTGCTAATGGCCTCGGTCTTTGGAATCTATGTCGGCTGGAAGCGTGAATGGCTGACGCTGCTGAGCCTGACGGCTGCCGTACCCGGCGGGATGCTGCTCAATCATGTCATCAAGGAAATCGTGGCGCGGCCGCGGCCGCAGTTCCCGGACCCCGCGGTCACGCTGACGAGCTACAGCTTCCCGAGCGGCCACGCTGTCGCAGCGACAGTGTTCTATGGATTTCTCGCCTGCCACGTTCTCGGTCGCGTTAGAAACGCAGCGGCGAGGACGCTCGTCACGTTGGTCGCGGCGGTCATGATCGTTGTCGTTTGCTTCAGCCGGATCTACTTGCGCGCGCACTATGTGAGCGACACTGTCGCCGGCGTGTGCGAAGCGATCGCTTGGCTTGCCGTATGCCTCACCGTAGCTCGCGCTGTCGCGATGCGAAGCGCGGCACGCGGCTTGGACGTGGTCAAGTAGATCTCCGCCGTACGCACGCTCTTGTGGCCGAGCAGATGCTGAAGCTCGCGGATGGGTGGAACAGCGCGGCATTCGCCGGTTGTAGCCTATCCGTCTTCGCGGTGCACGAAGGCGCTGCGCACGACGGTCGTACGCACGATCATGGAAAACTGCCGGACGCTAAAGCTCGACAGCTTCAACTTCGAGTTTGAATACGCATGCGGATGTCGCAGTTTCGTTAGCGCATCGCGCGCGTTGCCGTTCGTGGGACGCGCTATCTCACCGCCGATAATGTTTCGCCCGTGTGTGTACGGTCAAAGTGACCCCGGGTTCAGCAGCGGCGGTGATTCTGGCCGAGCATTTTCGATTCGGTGTTTCGGAGACCGTGAAAGAAATACAACGCCCCGTGGTGTTGCTTCGGTCGTTAGGCCCGATCCGGGGCGATCAGGTCTAGCGAAATCAAGCTATTAACACGCTGGTACGGCCTTTGCCTCGATAGGCGTCGGCTCTACTAAGCCGGCACTTCGATGTCGTGACTCCTCCACGCGCTCAGCCCCTTTGCCTGAGGGCGGTGTTGTTGCTCGGGCTCGCCGCTTCGATCGGCGTTTGCGCCGCCAATCGCGACGGCGA
>DASPYC010000049.1:0-3452 GCA_035636955.1 Casimicrobiaceae bacterium | reverse complement strand
TTTATCCAAGTCGATCTGTCGGAGCTCGACATCGGTCATTCATTGCATGTCTCCGGCGTCAAGCTGCCAACGGGCGTGACGGCCGTTTCGCACGGGACGCTCGATCCGGTCGTCGCGACGGCTGTTGTGCCGAAGGCGATCGTCGAGACTGAAGAAGAACTCGCAGCCGCGGCCGAGACCGCCGAAGCGGCGGCTGAAGCAACCGCCGCCGCGCCTGGGGCGGAAGGCAAGCCCGGGGAAACCAAGGCGCCCGAAAAAGGTGGCGAAAAGAAAGAAGCCGCCAAGGAAGAGAAAAAGAAGTAACGTTCGATTGCCGGCGTTACGAGCCCGCCCAAGCCCACGGCGGGCTTTTTCATGCCAAGTGCCATGCTGCCGATTCGTCTCGTCGCGGGACTGGGAAATCCGGGCCGCCATTACGTCGCCACGCGGCACAACGCCGGTTTCTGGTTCGCCGATGCGCTCGCCGCGAAGCTCGGCGTTTCGCTGGCGCATGAGTCGCGCTTCGCGAGCGATGTTGGCAAGAAGGGCGACCTGCGTCTCGCAAAGCCTTCGACGTTCATGAACGATTCGGGGCGCGCCGTCGCGGCGCTCGCACGTTTTTTCGCGGTGTCGCCCGCGGAGTTGTTGGTCGTTCACGACGAACTTGATCTTCGCCCGGGCGAAGCGAAGTTGAAACTGGGCGGCGGCGTCGCCGGCCACAACGGCCTTCGCGATATCCAGGCGCAGCTCGGGTCGGCCGACTTCTGGCGATTGCGTGTAGGCATCGGCCATCCCCGCGATTCAGCGTTGCCCGAGCAGGATGTCGTCGACTACGTGCTGAAACCGCCTCGTCCGGAAGAACGCGATGCGATCGTCGATGCGCTCGATCGCGCGCTCGCCGTGTGGCCGGACATCGCACGGGGCGACATCGAAAAGGCGATGATGTCGCTGCATACCAAGGCGCCGACATGAGCGCCGTAAGCGTGGGGGTCCATTAATGACGCTTCGTTGCGGCATTGTCGGTCTTCCGAACGTCGGCAAGTCGACGCTGTTCAACGCACTTACCCGGGCGGGCATCGCGGCGGAGAATTATCCGTTCTGTACGATCGAACCTAACGTCGGCATCGTCGAGGTCCCCGATCCGCGGCTTGCGGCGCTGGCAGCGATCGCGAAACCGCAAAAAGTCATTCCCGCGACCGTCGAGTTCGTCGACATCGCCGGGCTCGTCGCCGGCGCGTCGAAGGGCGAAGGGCTCGGCAATCAATTCCTGGCCAACATTCGCGAAACGGATGCGATCGCGCACGTGGTGCGCTGTTTCGACGACAGCAACGTCGTGCACGTCACCGGCAAGGTCAATCCCCTTTCCGACATCGAGACGATCAACACGGAATTGGCGCTCGCCGATCTCGCGTCCGTCGACAAGCAACTCGCAAAGTATGCGAAGGCGGCACGCGCAGGCGGCGACAAGGAAGCGCAGCGAATCGCCGCGGCGCTCGAGAAAGTCGGCTTCGTCCTGAACGAAGGCAGGCCGGCGCGTACTGCCGATCTTTACGCGGAGGAAAAAGACGTGTTGCGTCCCTTTTTTCTTCTGACGATGAAACCGACGATGTACGTCGCCAATGTCTCCGAGCATGGTTTCAAGGACAATCCGTATCTGGCGCAAGTCGAAGATCACGCACAACGCGAGAAAGCCCCGGTCGTTGCGATCAGCGCCGCGCTCGAGGCAGAAATCACCGATCTCGACGAGGCCGACAAAGCGGCATTCCTCGCCGATCTCGGCCAAACCGAGCCTGGTCTCGATCGCGTCATTCACGCGGGCTATCGATTGCTGGGGCTGCAGACGTTTTTCACCGCGGGCGACAAGGAGGTGCGCGCGTGGACGGTGCGTGTAGGCGCCACCGCGCCGCAGGCGGCCGGCGTCATCCACACCGCTTTCGAGAAAGGGTTCATTCGCGCCGAGACCATCGCGTACGCCGATTACATTGGGTGCAAGGGCGAGCAGGGCGCGAAAGAAGCGGGCAAGATGCGGCTTGAAGGAAAGGACTACGTCGTCAAGAACGGCGATGTCATGCATTTTAGGTTCAACGTGTAGCTCGATTTGACGATTTGATCGTGCCGACGCTCCGGTTCACGAAAATGCAGGGCCTCGGCAACGACTTCGTCGTCGTCGACGCGACGCGCACGCCGTTCACGCTGACGCCGTCGCAGATTCGCATGCTCGCCGATCGGCGTTTCGGGGTCGGCTGCGATCAGGTGCTCGTCGTCGAGCCGCCGAAGTCGCGTGACGCCGATTTTCGCTACCGCATATTCAATGCCGACGGCGGTGAAGTCGAGCAATGCGGCAACGGCGCACGGTGCTTCGTTATTTTCGTGCGCGACCACGGCCTGACGTCGAAGCGGGACATTCGCGTCGAAACGGCAGCCGGCATCATCGTTCCTCGGCTCATGCCGGATGGCGAGGTCGTCGTCGACATGGGCGCGCCGAGATTTCGTCCGGAACAGATTCCCTTCATCGGTGGTCAAGGCGCAATCGTCGAGCCGCTCGACATCGACGGTACGGTCGTCGAAATCTCCGTGTTGTCGATGGGCAATCCGCACGCCGTGCAGGTTGTCGACGATGTCGATGCGGCGCCGGTGACAACGCAGGGACCGTTGATCGAGCGCCACCCGCGCTTCCCGGAGCGGGTGAATGCGGGATACATGGAGGTCGTCGATCGCGCTAACATTCGGTTGCGCGTGTGGGAGCGCGGTGCAGGCGAAACGCCCGCATGCGGAACCGGTGCCTGCGCGGCAGTCGTGGCCGGCATACGTCGCGGCATGCTCAATTCGAACGTATGTGTTGCGACGCGAGGAGGAAACCTCGCGGTTAGCTGGGAAGGCGATGAGCATTCCGTATCAATGAAGGGCGCCGCGACGAAAGTGTTCGAGGGCGCATGGGAGACGCCGCTGCCATCAGCGGATGGCGCAGTGTAATGGCCGAGAAAATCGAAGGGTGAGAAGAACGAATGGATGTAAACGCGGTTGCGGAATACTTAAAGCAGAATCCGCAGTTCTTCGAAGATTACGCGGACATGATCGCCGAAATCTTCGTTCCCCACCCGCATGGCGGCCACGCGATCCCGATTGCCGAACGGCAGATCGTTACGCTGCGGGAAAAGAATCATGAGCTCGAATCGAAGCTTCGCGAGCTGATTCGCTTCGGTTCGGAAAATGAGATGACCGGCGAGAAGGTTCACCGTTCGACGCTTGCGCTCTTCGCGGCGCCGGATCTCGAAACGACGCTCGCCGTCATTTATCACAGCCTGAAGGAAGATTTCGGCGTTCCGGAGGTCGCGGCCCGCCTCTGGGGAAAAGTGCCGAAGGGGTCGTATCTTCCCGAGCTTGGCGCCACGTCCGCCGAAGTCCGCGATTACGCCAGTGCTCTCAGCACGCCCTATTGCGGGCCGTCTCCGCCGTTTGAATCGCGCGAATGG
>DASPYC010000048.1:0-2464 GCA_035636955.1 Casimicrobiaceae bacterium | reverse complement strand
GCGTATCCGTTTCGTCGATGTCGCCTACAACGCAGGCACTTCAACTCGATGCTGCGCTCGCCGCGCGTCAGTTTGGTGCGGCGATGGCACACCCCTTGCTCAATGATCTCCATATCGCGTGACAACGCTGAGGTCGCGCGTCCTTGATCGAGACGATGCCATGTCGAATCTGTTGCTCGTCGATGACGAACCGAATGTGCTGAGCGCATTGCGCAGGCTATGCCAGAACGGCGGCATTCCTCCCGCGCTGCCGGATCCTTCCGTGACGGTATTTACGTCGCCGCTTGCCGCGCTTAAGCATGTGGTCGATCACAAAGTGGATCTCGTGATCTCGGACTATCGAATGCCCGATATGGACGGTGCCGTGTTCCTGACGCGCGTCAAGGAGCTGCAACCCGACGCGGCACGGATCATCTTGAGCGCTTGCACCGACATGGATGGCATCATCCGTGCGATCAATCACGCGGGCATCTTCCGGTTCGTGAGCAAACCGTGGTCCGATCGCGATCTCAAGGCCGCGATCATCGACGTCCTCGCGCATCGCAATTTGCTGCTCGAGAACCGGCGGCTGGCCGACGAAGTGCGGTCGCAGCGCGGCGTGATCTCGCGCCAGCAACTTGAGCTCGAGCGCCTCGAGATGGAGTCGCCCGGCATCACGCAGGTCCGCTGGTCGGAAGACGGCGGCGTGCTACTGCAAGATTAAGCGGCGGCGATCATTTCATGGGAAACGCTACGAGCGGCATCACCGATCTAGCCTGGATCGGCGCGCTCTACGCGTTGGGGCACAAGGCCGCAAATGGCGCGCACCCGCGCCAAGTACAGCAGGAAATCCTGGAGCACATCGTCCGCGGCTTCGATGCGGAAAGCGGCTCGTTCGCGTTGATCGTCGAAGGAAGCGACGACCAGCTTGAAATTGCCGCGGGAACCGATTTGCCCCGCGGCGTGATCGGCAGCGCCTTACCGCGCGGCGTCGGCGTATTCGGTCACGTCGTGGCGACGGGCCAACCCGTGCTTGTCAATGGCGATGCCGCCGAAACCGGATTGCCCGTGCGTGCGAACGAAGCGCGCAATCGGTCTACGCATTCGGCGATGTGCTGGCCGCTGCGCGTGCAAGAGCGAACGATAGGCGCGCTCGCCGTCAACCGTGCGGTCGACCGGCCGCGTTATACGGTCACCGATCTCGATCAGGGACAGTCGCTGACCAGCCTGCTCGCGCTCGTCATCTCGAATCATCAGATGCACGTCGAGCGCGACAACCGCATCGTCGAGTTGCAGACGCTGAACGCGACGATGCAACGAATGAATGCGTCGCTCGAGGACGCGCAGAATCAGGTGATTCAGGCCGAGAAGCTCGCCTCGATCGGACAGATTTCCGCCGGAGTCGCGCACGAGATCAACAATCCGGTGGCGTTCGTGCTATCGAACCTGGGCTCGCTCGAATCGTACGTCTCGCAAATTTGCGAGCTGCTCGCAGCGTATGTCGACGCCGAGCGTACGCTCTCGCCGTTGCCGCCGGCGCTGGCATCGGCACGCAAGATGCGCGAATCCAAGGACTTCGACTTTCTGCGGGGTGACATCGTCGCGCTGCTTGCCGAATCGCGCGACGGTTTGATGCGCGTCAAGCGGATCGTTCAGGACTTGCGCGACTTCTCGCGCGGCGGCGCAGACGAAACGTGGCAGATGGTCGATCTGCATGCGGCGCTCGACAGCACGCTCAACATTGTCCGTAACGAGATCAAATACAAAGCCAGCATCGTCAAGAGTTATGGCGATCTGCCTGAGATCGAATGCTTGCCCTCGCGGTTGAACCAGGTGTTCCTGAACATGCTCGTCAATGCCGGCCACGCGATCGACGTGCATGGGACGATCACCGTTTCCACCGGTATTTCAGGGACCGACGCGTGGATCCGCTTTTCCGACACCGGCAGTGGCATTCACCTCGAACATTTGAATCGGATCTTCGAGCCGTTTTTCACGACCAAGCCGGTCGGGCAGGGGACGGGGCTCGGTCTCTCGGTGTCTTACGCAATCGTCCGCAAGCACGGCGGCCGCATCGAAGTCGAGAGCGAAGTGGGTCGCGGAACGCGCTTTACGATATTTCTTCCGGTGCGGCAGTCTGCCGACGGTGCGATCGAAGCCGTCAAAGCTCACGCTACCGAGGCTTGATTCACTGACGCTTGGCCAGCACTTCCAATGCGGTTCTTCGCGTAAGCGCCAGCATTGCGGTGGCCAATGCAGTCGCCGGCCGCTGCGACGATACG
This sequence comes from Casimicrobiaceae bacterium, assembly GCA_035636955.1. GTDB lineage: Bacteria > Pseudomonadota > Gammaproteobacteria > Burkholderiales > Casimicrobiaceae > VBCG01. The sequence goes on along the minus strand of DASPYC010000048.1, from coordinate 203 downwards.
ACGAGCGACATGTGAATGGTGAGCTTGGGCTTTACGATGGGACTTGCGACGAGCTCGCGCGCCCACGCGTGTCCGCGCAACGAATCGAGCGGCAGGATCGCGTAACCGAAGCCCTCGTGAACTAGATCGAGGATCGATGCGATCGCGTCGATCTCGTAGGCAATCCGCGGCTTTAGCCCACGATCGGCGAGCAGCGTCTCGAT
>DASPYC010000047.1:0-5817 GCA_035636955.1 Casimicrobiaceae bacterium | reverse complement strand
GGCTTCGAGGTCATGGGCTTTGGCGGCTCATGGCATGGCGTCACCAGCACGGCGAGCTCCGTGTCGTTCGCGAGCGATCGCAAAGGCTACGGACCCGGGATGCCGGGGACGTTCATCCTGCCGGAGCCCAACGCCTATCGTTGTCCGATCAAGCATTGCCGTGACAGCTGCGATCGAACCTGCATGAAGGTTGGCTTTGAGCTGTACGACGCACAATCGAGCGGCGCTCGCGCGGCGGTGATTGCGGAACCGGTGATCAGCGCCGGCGGCATCATCGTTCCGCCGGAAGGTTATTTCGACGTTTTGCGGCAGGAAACGCATAAACGCGGGATGCTGCTGATTTTCGACGAAGCCCAAACCGCCTTCGGCCGCCTCGGTCACTGGTTTGCCGCGTCGTACCTCAACGTGACGCCGGACATCATGACGGTCTCGAAAACGTTGGGCGGCGGGGTGCCGCTCGCGGGCGTGATCACCACCGACGCAATCGAAGAGACGTGTCATCGGCGCGGCTTTAGTTTCTATACGTCGCACGTATCCGATCCGCTGCCATCGATGGTCGGTCTCGCCGTGCTCGACACGATCGAGCGCGAGCACCTTCTGACGCGAAGCCGCGAGATGGGCGACTATCTCTCTGCGGGCCTCAAAGCACTGCAAGAGCGCCACGAAGAGATCGGCGACCTGCGGGGTATGGGCCTCTTGCGCGGCATCGAGCTGGTCAAGGACCGGGAGACGCGAGAGCCGCATCACGCACTGGGCGCGCTCACCACCGAACGATGTTTGCAGCTGGGTCTCAGCATGAACATACGCCGTCGTCCCGAGCGCGGCTCGGTATGGCGCATCGCGCCGCCGTTGACCGTCAAGCGCGAAGACATCGACCTCGCGATGACGATATTCGATCAAGCGTTGACCGAAATGAAATCAACGATCGCGGGACGACCGCAATCGGGCACAATTGCGCCGGACCCTGCAACTGCAAACCGGTCGCCGGCGTCGATCCCTTAATGGAGGAAGACAACATGCGTAACAAATGGCTTACGATCGTCGCATCGGTCGTGTTGTGCGGCCTAATCGGGGTGCGCGCCGCCAATGCGGACGTGCTGGAGGATGTCAAGAAGAAGGGCGTGCTCGTGGTGGGCTCCAAGGGTGATTACCGACCGTTCGGATATCTGGACCCGTCCGGCAAGATCATCGGCTTCGAACCCGATCTTGCGGCCGACGTGGCGAAGCGCCTTGGCGTGAAGCTCGAGCTGACGCCGGTGGTCGCATCGAATCGGATCCAGTTCCTGCAACAGGGCAAGATCGATCTGATGATTGCGACGATGAGTGACACGCCCGAGCGGCGCAAGACCGTCGACATCGTCGAGCCCGACTATTACGCGTCCGGCACGAACGTCATGGCGAAGAAATCCGAGAATCTGAAGAGCTGGGACCAGCTCAAGGGCAAGAAGGTGTGCCTGATTCAGGGCTCGTTCTACAACAAGGAGCTGCAGGAGAAATATGGCATCGAAGGCGTCGCATTCCCGGGAACCGCGGAGGCGTATTCGGCGCTGCGCAACGGCAACTGCGTTGCCTTTGCCTATGACGATACGGCGATCGTCGGCGAATTGCAGAAGCCCGAATGGAGCGACTACGACATGCCGCTCGAATCGATCCTGCCGCAGCCATGGGGTCTCGCGGTGAAGACCGGCGAAAAAGCGTTCTCCGATTTCATGTCGAAAACGATCGCCGATTGGCATAAGACTGGGTTCATCCAGCAATTGGAAAAGAAGCACGGCATCAAGCCGACCAAGTTCGCGCAGGAAATGCACGACAAGTACGCGAAGTAGTCTCGTAGCGATGCAGCTCGTCTGGGATTGGTTCCGGTGGCTGAACGACAGCACCGGAATCAATCTCACGATCTTCTACGATCAATTCGACCGCAGTCGCTTCGCGAGCGGCTTCCTGATGACGGTCAAGCTCTCGATTATCTGCATCGTGTCGAGTGTCGTGATCGGTGTCGTGGGCGCATGGATTCAGGGCTCTCGTCTTCGCGTCGCTCGCACCATCGTTTACTGGTACATCCAAGCCTTTCGCAACACCCCGCCGCTTGTCCAGCTCTACTTCTTCTACTTCGGCCTCGGAAGTCTGCTGAAAAGCGCTGCCGGCGGACCGCTGGTCACCAATGTGACTTGGGCGATCATTTCGCTGTCTTTCTTTGCAGGTGCGTTCAACGTCGAGATCTTTCGCTCGGGCATCGAAGCCGTCCCGCGCACGACGCTCGAAGCGGCTGAATCGCTCGGCTTCAGTCGCTTGCAGGCGTACCTGCGGGTCGTCCTCCCGCTCGCTTTTCGCATCAGCCTGCCCGCGCTCAACAATAACCTGGTGAATCTCGTCAAGACGACGACGCTGGCGTACGCGATCGCCGTGCCGGAGATGCTTTATGTGTCCAGCCAAATCTGGTCGGACGAGCTCAACGTGCCGGTGATGATGAATGTGCTGTTGATTTGTTATTTCGTGCTCGTCGGCATTCTGGTGTACTTGATGCATCGATGGGAACGCGCCATCCGCGTTCCTGGATTTGGCATATGAAGGACCACCGGGCCTGCGGCGCCCATGCCGCCAACGTTCTAGCGGTTCTTCTTCCGGCCGCGGAACGGATGACGTGCAGGGCGCTGCGCGATCGCGAAGCGGGCTCGCAGACGTTGCGACTCGAGTCTTCGCACGGCGTCGTGTTGCTCGTCGCTTTTCTCTGCGGCTGCGGCATCGCGCAAGCACAGTCCCAGGTATCCGATCCCTCGATTTTCACGACGCTCTGGAAGTGGACACCGTTGCTTGCGCGCGGTTTCGTGTTCAATCTCGCGATCAGCTTCCTGGCGATGGCCATTGGCACGATTGCGGGTCTTTTTCTCGGCTTCGCACAGATATCGCTCCTACTGCCGGTGAAGAAGGGTGCTTTTTTGGCGACGCATTTTTTTCGCAACGCACCGTGGCTCGTGCTTCTCTTCTATTGCATGTTCCTGCTGCCATTCCAGGTGACGGTTTTCGGCGTGACCATTCCGGTTCCGGACTGGACGAAGGCGACGCTGGGGCTCGCGCTGCCGGTGATGGCGAACGTGTCCGAGATTGTCCGCGGTGCGATCCAATCGATTCCGACGACGCAATGGGAAGCGGCTGCTTCGCTCGCGTTCAACCGGCGCCAGACGCTGTGGATGATCATCTTTCCTCAATGCATCAAGCGAATGCTGCCGCCGTGGATGAACCTGTACGCGATCCTCACGATGGCAACCGTGCTTGCGTCGATCGTCGGCGTGAACGAAATGATGACGCTTACGCAGCGCGCGCTGTCCGCAGAGAGTCGACCGGGCCTGCTGCTCGCGTTCTACAGCTATGTGCTGCTGTGGTTCTTCCTGTACTGCTATCCGATCGCGCGCTGGACCGTTCGTCTCGAAGCGCGCTACGCCGTCAACCAATGACCGTCATGCCGGAAGCCGGCGCCGAACCGATTGTTGTGCTGCGCGATGTGCACCAGTCGTTCGGAGAAGTCGAAGTGCTGAAGGGCGTGTCGTTTTGCGTCGCCAAGGGCGGCGTTGTATGCATTATCGGGCCCTCCGGTTCCGGGAAATCGACGCTTCTGCGCTGCATCAACGGCCTCGTGCCGATCAAGAGCGGCAGTATTCGCGTCGCGAGTTTTGACGTCCATACGCTCAAGACCGACCACGAAAGGATTGCGCTTCGCAAGGAAGTATCGATGGTGTTTCAGCAGTACAACTTATTCCCGCACAAGAACGCGCTCGACAACGTGATGATGGCGCCGATCCACGTTCTCAAGGAGGATCCGAAGGAGGTTCGCGAACGTGCGATCGCGCTGCTTGGAAAAGTGGGGCTCTCCGCAAAGCAGGACGCATATCCGGGGGAATTGTCCGGCGGCCAGCAACAGCGCGTGGCGATTGCCCGCTCGCTCGCAATGCGCCCGGAGGTGATGTTGTTCGACGAAGTGACCGCGGCGCTTGATCCCGAAACGGTGAAGGAAGTGCTGAACACAATCCGCGAGCTCGCAGGCGAGGGCATGACCTGCATCTTGGTGACGCACGAAATGCGCTTCGCGCGTGAAATCGCCGACGAGGTGCTGTTCACCGACGGTGGATTGATCGTCGAATCGGGACGCCCGGCGGAGCTCTTCGATCATCCGCAAAAAGACAGGACGCGGGCATTCCTGTCGCAGATTTTATAACGTGCCTTGAAGCGCTATTCGATTTTTTCCCTCATCGGTAATGCGCTCAGTGGCCACCAGAGCTGGCCGCCCGCATGGCGCAGCGCTTCTCCGAAGAAGCGCTACGACGTCGTCATCATCGGTGGCGGCGGTCATGGGCTCGCCACCGCGTATTACCTCGCGAAAGAGCATGGCATCCGCAATGTGGCGGTGCTGGAAAAAGGCTGGCTCGGCGGCGGCAACACCGGACGCAACACGACGATCGTTCGCTCTAACTACCATCTCGATCCAAATGCGCATTTCTACGAGCTTTCGCTCAAGCTGTGGGAGCGGCTGTCGCAGGAGCTCAACTTCAACGTGATGTACAGCGCGCGCGGCGTGCTCAATCTCGTCCACACGCCGGCGGAGATCGATGCCGCGATGCGGCGCGGCAATGCGATGCGATTGAATGGTATCGACGCGCAATTCCTGTCGCGCGACGAGATCGCGAAGCGAATTCCCAATCTCGATTGCTCGCCCAACGCGCGGTTCCCGATCCTCGGTGGCCTGCTGCAACCGCGCGGCGGCACGGTGCGTCACGACGCGGTCGCGTGGGGCTATGCGCGCGCCGCGGATGCGCTCGGCGTGGACATCATCCAGCGCTGCGAAGTCACCGGCATTTGCGTCGAGCGCGGAAAGGTGACCGGTGTGCGAACGACACTGGGAGAAATCGGTACGTCGAAGATAGGGATCGCCGTCGCAGGACATTCCAGTCAGGTGGCCGCAATGGCCGGCATCAAGTTGCCGATCGAATCGCATGTGCTCCAGGCGATGGTCTCCGAGCCGGTGAAACCGGTGCTCGACACGGTCGTCACGTCGGGCGCCGTGCATTTCTACATCAGCCAATCCGACAAGGGCGAATTGGTCATGGGCGGCGATCTCGATTTCTACAACTCCTACGCGCAGCGCGGCAATCTGCCGATGATCGAGAACGTGGTAAGCGCGTGCCTTGCGTTGTTTCCGAGTTTTGGACGGCTGCGGCTGATGCGGACATGGGGCGGCATCATGGACATGACAATGGATGGCAGCCCGATCATCGGCAAGTTGCCGTTGTCGGGCCTCTACATGACGGGCGGCTGGTGCTACGGCGGCTTCAAGGCGACGCCGGCATCCGGATTTGTCCATGCATGGACGATCGCGCATGACAAGCCACATTCGCTCAACGCCGCGTTCACGCTCGAGCGTTTCGGCGAGGGCAGCACGATCGACGAAAAGGGCGCGGGCCCTTATCCGTGGGCACACTGATTCAATCCTCGGTCATTCCGACGATGACACCGCGATGATGTTGATACATTGCCCGTGGTGCGGGCCGCGGAGTCAGATCGAATTCACCTACGGCGGTGATGCGACGCTGCGGCGTCCTGCGCCTGAGGCGTCCGAATCCGCGTGGGTTGACTATGTCTATCTACGCGACAATCCCTGCGGCCCGCACGACGAGCTGTGGTACCACGGCGCCGGATGTCGGAGCTGGTTCAAGGTTCGTCGCGATACACGCACGCATCGGATCATCGCGAGCGCTTCGATCGATCAGCCGCTCCCCGCCGAGTCATGACGCAATCGTGCCGCTTGACCGAGGGTGGCGCGATCGA
>DASPYC010000046.1:0-4765 GCA_035636955.1 Casimicrobiaceae bacterium | reverse complement strand
TGCGCGACGAACACGACCACCAGCGCGAATCGCGACGCGGGATTGGGAAACTTCGCATACGCCGCTTTCTTCGGGATCGGAAACGAAACGGCCGTGATGATCTCGTCCGCTCCGAGTGCCGTCTCGTACATGCCTTTGAAGAAATCGGCAGCGGCGATCTTGCGCTTGTTGGTTTGGACCGTCGCATTGCACGCGACGATGGCCGCCGGCCAATCCGCTGCAGGATCGTTATTGGCGATGGAGCCGCCGAGCGTCCCCATATTGCGAACCTGACGATCGCCGATGCCGTCGGCAAGGACGGCGAGCGCGGGGATCGCGCCTTTGACGACGGCCGAGTTCGCGACGTCGGCATGCCGCGTCATTGCGCCGATCACCAGGACATCGCCCTCCTTGCGAATGCCGGCCAATTCGGAGATGCCGCGCAAGTCGATGAGCGTGCCGGGTTGCGCCAGTCGAAGCTTCATCGCCGCAACGAGGCTTTGCCCGCCGGCGAGCGGCTTGCCGCCGGTGCTCGTGAGTGCCTTCGCTGCGTCGGCGAGCGTTTTCGGAAGTTGGTATTCGAACGTGTACATGAATTCCTCCTCAGGCCTTGGCGTCCTGAATCGCTTGCCACACGCGGTGCGGCGACGCCGGCATATCGAGATGCTTGACGCCGAGGCTAGACAGCGCGTCCATCACCGCATTCATCAGCGCCGGCGGAGCACCAATCGCTCCCGCTTCGCCGCACCCTTTTGCGCCAAGCGGATTGTGCGTGCACGGCGTCACTTTCGTCGCCACTTTGAACGATGGAACGTCGTCCGCGCGCGGCAACGCGTAATCCATGAGGCTGCCGGTCAGAAGCTGCCCGCTTTCGTTGTCGTAGATACAATGCTCGAGCATCGCCTGGCCGATTCCCTGACAGACTCCGCCATGCACCTGGCCCTCGACGATCATCGGATTGATGATGTTGCCAAAATCGTCGCACGCACTGAAGTTGACGATCGATACGACACCCGTGTCGGGATCGATCTCGACTTCGCAGATGTGCGTGCCGGCTGGAAAAGTGAAGTTCGTCGGGTCGTAGAACGCGGTCTCGTTCAAGCCGGGCTCGAGCTTGTCCAACGGATAGTTGTGCGGCACGTACGCAGCGAGCGAGATCTCGGCGAATGCCTTGCTGCGGTCGGTCCCTGCAACGGTGAACTTGCCGTCCTTGAATTCGATGTCGGACTCCGCCGCTTCGAGCAGATGTGCGGCGATCTTCTTGCCCTTGGCAATGACCTTGTCGAGCGCCTTCACGATGGCCGTTCCCCCGACTGCGAGTGAACGCGAGCCATACGTGCCCATGCCGAACAGCACGCGCCCGGTATCGCCGTGCACGACGTCGACGTTCTCGATCGGAATCCCGAGGCGCGTCGCGACGACTTGTGCGAACGTCGTCTCGTGACCCTGGCCATGGCTGTGCGAGCCGGTAAAGACCGTCACGCTGCCGGTCGGATGGACGCGCACTTCACCGGCTTCGAACAATCCGGCGCGGGCGCCGAGTGCACCGGCAACGTTGGACGGCGCGATTCCGCACGCCTCGATGTACGCTGCATAACCCAACCCACGTAGCTTGCCGCGCTTGGCCGCATCAGATTTGCGTTCCGTGAACCCTTTGACATCAGCCATCCGCATGGCCTCGTCGAGGCAGGCGTCATAACCGCCGGTGTCGTACAGCAGCGCCACCGGCGTCTGATACGGAAACGTACGAATGAAATTACGGCGTCGGATTTCGTCCTGTGGGATGCCCATCTCCACGCCGGCCTGATGAACGATCCGCTCGATCACATACGTCGCCTCGGGACGCCCCGCTCCGCGATACGCATCGACTGGCGAGGTGTTCGTGAACGCCGCCGTCACCTCGCAATAAATCGCCGGTGTCGTGTACTGGCCGGCCAACAACGTCGCGTAAAGAATCGTCGGGATGCACGATGCGAACGTCGACAGGTAAGCGCCCATGGCCGCCGTCGTGTGAACGCGTAACGCTAGAAACTTGCCGTCTTTGTCGAGGGCAAGCTCCGCATGCGTGACGTGATCGCGACCGTGCGCATCGGAGAGAAATGATTCGCTGCGCTCGGCCGCCCATTTGATGGGCCGGTTTACACGTTTCGACGCCCACACCATCGCCGTTTCTTCGGCGTAGAGATAGATCTTCGAGCCGAAACCGCCGCCGACGTCGGGCGCGATGACGCGGACCTTGTGCTCGGGAAGGCCCAGCACGAATGCGGTCATCAATAAGCGCTCGACGTGCGGATTCTGATTCGCGACGTAAAGCGTATAGCCATCGTCGGCACGGTTGTACGATGCGACCGCTGCGCGCGGCTCGATCGCATTCGGCACCAGTCGATTGTTGACGATGTCGAGCTTGGTGACGTGCGCCGCCTTCGCGAACGCCGCATCGACCGCGCTCTTGTCGCCGATCGCCCACGTGTAGCACTTGTTGCCGGGCGCCTCGTCGTGGATCTGCGGCGCACCCGATTTCAATGCGTCGACGACATTGACGACCGCCGGCAGCACTTCGTAATCGACTTCGATCAGCTCCGCGGCGTCTTTCGCCTGGTTTTGTGTCTCTGCGACGACGAGCGCGACCTGGTCGCCGACGTGGCGAACCTTGCCTTTCGCCAGAACCGGATGGGGCGGCTCCTTCATCGGCGTGCCGTCCACACTGGTGATAAGCCACCCGCAGGGAAGCCCGTTCACGCCTTCGAGATCGGCGCTCGTGTAGATCGCGATCACGCCGGGTGCTTTTTTCGCTTTCGATGTGTCGATGGCTCGAATCTTCGCGTGCGCGTGCGGCGAGCGGAGGAAATAGGCGTGCGTCTGATTCGGCAACGTCACGTCGTCGGTATATTGGCCCGCGCCGAGGAGAAAGCGCGCATCTTCCTTCCGCCGGACCGATTGACCGATGAATCCTGATTCGATTGCGCCCATGTCGATGGCCTCCTTGTACCGTTACTTCGCCATGGCAGCGGCACCCTGCTGCACCGCCTTGACGATGTTGTGATAGCCGGTGCAACGGCACAGGTTGCCCTCCAGCTCTTCGCGTATCGTCTTCTCGTCCGCGTTCGGATGCCGCGCGACGAGATCGATGGCGCTCATCACCATGCCGGTCGTGCAGAAGCCGCACTGCAGGCCGTGGCATTCCTTGAAGGCCGCCTGCATCGGATGCATCGTGCCGTCAACCTCGGCGATACCTTCGATCGTGACGACGTTGGCGCCTTGCGCTTGCAGCGCCAGCACGTTGCACGATTTGATCGCGCGGCCGTCGAGGTGAATCGTGCACGCGCCGCATTGCGCCGTATCGCAGCCGATGTGCGTGCCGGTCAGTCCAAGTGTCGTACGCAGAAAATCGGAGAGCAGAAGTCGCGGATCGATGTCCGCTTTCACGACTTTGCCGTTGACGGTCAATGCAAGAGCAATGGACACGGGGCCTCCTCTACTGTTGGGCTCGGCGCGCTTCAGAGCAGCGTGGCGGAAGGGAAGGATACTGCGGGGACGAACGCGACGCAAAGTATCGCGAGTGTTGCGACGATCGCCACCCGAACCCTGCATCCGCCCTTCATAGGTTCGCGATGTACTGCGCCAGGTTCTCGATATCGGCTTCGGACAGCGTGCCGGCGACGCTCGTCATATTGCCGGCGTCGTTGGTGCGCTTGCGTGTCTTGAAGTCAGAAAGCTGCTTCTTGATGTACGCGTAATGCTGTCCCGCAACGCGGGGAATCTCGTTTTGTCCAAGAAAGCCGCCGCCATGGCATATCGTGCACAGGACCTCATCCGATTTTTTCGCGCCCAATGCGACCTTGTCGGCGACGGCTTTGAAGCCGTTCGGCGCCTTGGTCTGCTTCGAGAAATACTCGCCGAGCGCGAGCATGTCCTCCGGCGTGAGGTTGGCCGCCATCGGGTCCATTTGCGGATCGTGCCGCCGCCCCGCCTTGAAATCCCTGAGCTCGAGAAAAATGTAGCGCGCCGTCTGACCGGCGAGGGTCGGGTATTGCGGGTCGCTGGAATTACCGTTCGGCCCATGGCACGCCACGCACACTTGCGCCTTGTCCTTGACCGCGGCATCCGCCTGAGCGCGGGCACCGGTAGGCGCCAGCGCAATGGCCAGTACAACAGCCGTAATAATGACGGTATTCATGTTTTGGTCGGACCGGAAAGCTAGACAAAAAAACGGCCACCCCGTTCACGGAGGGGCCGTGACTCCTTGCAAGAACCGCGTTGATTAGGGCAGCGCGAAAACGAACACGCTATTGCCGCGCTTCGCGTCGATCTGCACGTTGCCGCCGGCGGCGACCGCAACGTACTGTTTGCCATTGACCATGTATGACACCGCCGGCGCATTCACGCCTGCGCCGCAGTTGTATTTCCAAAGCTCCTTGCCGTTACGCGCGTCGAACGCCTTGAACCAGCCATTGGCTTCGCCGTTGAAGACGATGTCGCCCGCCGTCGCCAGCACCCCGCCGATCAGCGGCTGCGGCGTTTTTGCACCCCAGGCCACCTTGCCCGTGTCGAGATTGACCGCAACGAGGCGTCCAGACTGCGCTTCGCTCGGAATCGTCTTGAACGCGCCGCCGAGCCACAGCTTGCCGCCCGGATATGGCGATTCTTCGACGTGATAGGTCATCGGCTGATGAAGATTTGCGGCGTACGCCATGTGCAGCTTCGGGTTGATCGCCATCGGCGACCACTCGACGCCGCCGTTCGCGCCGGGCAACATCCGCGCGCCTTCCTTCGTCGGCAACACCCA
>DASPYC010000045.1:0-12106 GCA_035636955.1 Casimicrobiaceae bacterium | reverse complement strand
CCGTCCATCGCCCTGCGGGACTGCTCGCGTTGAACGTTCCGCCGATATCGTTCTCGAGCAATTCGATCATCCAGCGCGCAAGATCGCGAGCGTCGACGACTTGAATCGGCCGGTTCGGCGGGGCGGGAACCACCGCCTGTTGGGGCCGGGAACCAAGCAGCGCGGGACGAATAAAACGGGCTACCCAGTACGCAAAACGGTCCGTTGGATCGAACGGTCCGACGATCAACCCAGGGCGCACAGTCGTCGCTGCGGCGGCGAAGTATTGCGCGACGACACTTTCGCATGACGCCTTGAGCGCGCCATAATTCTTGGGGATGTCCTCGTTGTTGCGATCGACCGGCAGCAAAACCGGCGCCCCTTCGTCTTGGCCGGGAAGGCTGGCGCTCGCGTATACGGAGATCGACGAGACGAACAAATAGCGCGTCGCACGACCGGCGAGAAGCGATGCGGAAGCATCGACGATCCGCGGCACATATCCGCTGGTGTCGACGACGGCGTCCCACGCGCCATGCTCCAAAGCGGCGAGCCCGGGCGCGATACGCGGGTCACGATTGCCCGTAAGCGCTTCGACTTGACCGCTCCACGGCGGCGGATTTTGTCCACGCGTAAAGATCGTGACCGCGTGCCCGCGAACCAGCGCGGCGTCGACGATGTGGCGACCGAGAAAACGCGTTCCGCCGAGGATCAGCAGCTTCACCCGCGCGCGATCCGGCGCAATAGGTCTGCGTGCAATGCCGGATCGCCGCAGGCCAGCACATTGCCGCCACCGTCGGCTGAACCGCCATGCCAATCGGTGATACGGCCGCCCGCGGTTTCGACGATTGGAATCAGCGCCTGAACATCGTAGGGCTCGAGTCCTGTCTCGATGACGATGTCGACCATCCCCATCGCGAGCAGCGTGTAGCAATAACAATCGCCGCCGTAGCGAATCAGCCGCGCGCCGTCGGTCACGCTCCGATAGACGCGCAATTTTTCGGCGACGTCGAAATGGCGCGGATCGGTGGTGGCAATGACCGCGTCCTCGATCCGCGCGCATGGACGGGTCTTCAGCGCGCGCCGCTCGCTGCCGCGTCGCCACTGCGGGAGAGCGCCAATCGCAGCCGCGAACGTTTCACCGACAAACGGTTGATGCATGACGCCCACGACCGGGCGTTCCCCGTCATGCAACGCGATCAGCGTGCCCCAATGCAGTTGCCCGAGAATGAAGCTCCGCGTGCCGTCGATCGGATCAATCACCCAAGTCAGCGCCGAAGTGCCGTGAGTGCGCCCGTGCTCTTCGCCGAAAATGCCATGGGCCGGATAGGCTTGCTCGATCGCGCCTCGAATGAATGCCTCTGCGAGTCGATCGGCTTGGGTTACCGGGTCGTAGTCGGCTTTGCCGCCCTTGTCCTCGACGTCGATCGACTGCCTGAAATGCGGCAGGATCGCCGCGCCTGCGGCCGTCGCGACGGAGCAGGCGAACTCGAGGTAATCCGCGTATTCGGAGACCGACATCGTCGAATGCTTCCGTTGGCCTAGCGCGGAACGATCGCGACGCCGGCCAGCTTCTCCTGCACTTCGATCAGTGACGCGACATATTTGTCGCCGAAGCCCAGCGCGTTCGCGGTCACGAGACTTTGGTGCACCGCTTCGCCGATCGTCGAAGGCAGCATCATCGATTCGGTGAAGTGCGTGTAATAGCGAAGATCCTTTGCGGCATTCGACAGCGTGAATTTAAGTCCCGATAAGTCGCCGCTTTCGAGCATCTTGCCGACGAGCATCTGGAACAGACCGGAATTAACGGCACCCGCCGAAATCAATTCATGCAGCTTGCGAATCGACACTCCGGACTTGGCCGCCGCGGCGCACGCTTCAGCGATCGCCGTGCAAATCGCCTGCGCAAGGAAGTTATTGATGAGCTTGAGGATGATGCCGTGACCCGCAGGACCGGCATGGACGATGTTCTCGCAGAACGCCGCAAACACCGGCTTCAGTTCGGCGAACGTCGCATCGTCGGCGCCCACCATGATGTTGAGTCGTCCCTGCTCGGCTTCAACAGGCGTTCGGGCAAGCGGCGCATCGATGAATCGCACGCCGAGCGGCGCCAGCGCTTCCCGCATCTTTGTCGTCGTCGCGGGCTCACTGGTCGACGTGTCGATGATCGTCAGACCTTTGCGTGCGGCCTTGGCGAGGCCGTCTGCGCCAAAGACCGCCTCCTCCACTTGCGGGGCGCCGGTCACGCAAAGAAACACGATATCGGCGTCTCGCGCGAGCTCGGCGTTGCTTGTCGCTTCTTTGGCGCCTTTCGCGATCAGATCTTCGACCGGCACTCGGTTGCGGTGGGCACGCACCGTGAGCGGGAATCCTTTCGTCACCAGATTTTTTGCGATGCCGTGCCCCATCAACCCGACGCCGATGAAGCCGATTCGCGGATGAGTCGTCGCCATGTATCGATCCTCCATTGGAAAGATCGAACAATAACAAGTTGGCGGAAGCGTGAGGGACCTCCACGTTTGCCGCTACGCCGCCGCGCTGGCGCCCTTGTGCGCAAATTCGACTTAGTCGGCTGCGGGATCGACCGCGCCGAGCGCTGCTGTGGGCAAAGGCCTGGTGCGGCGTTCGTACAACGCAATCAAGAGCCCGCTTATCGCGATCACCGCCATGCCCATCAATGCCCACCCGTCGGGAAAATCCTGAAACACGAACCAGCCAATGAGTGTCGCCCACACCAGCTGCATATACGTGAACGGAATGAGCGCCGAAGCCGGTCCGCGCTGAAACGCGAGGATGAAGAGAAAGTGACCGAGCGTTCCGAGGAGACCTGCGGCGCACACGAGCGCGATGTCGGTGAACGGCATCTGCGTCTTGATGTCGACAAACGGCAATATTGCGGTCATCACCACGGCACCGACGAGCCCGGGGTAGAACAACGTCACGCGCGAGTCTTCCGCGGCGACCTTGCGCGTCAGGATCTGATAGGTGGCATAGAGACAAGCCGCCGACAGCGCGAGCAATGTCGCGCCGTGGAAAATATCCGCGCCCGGACGAACGATCATCAGCATCCCGGATATTCCGGCGACGACGAAGGCGATCCTCGGTCCGCTCATCTGTTCATCGAGGAACAGCACCGCCATCAACACCACCAGCACCGGCGACGAATAGCTGATCGCGGTCGCCTCGGCGAGCGGAAGGTACTTGAGCGCGCTCATGAACAGGAACGACGATCCGACGATCAGAATGCCGCGCGCCAACTGCATGCCGACGCGAGGCGTCCGCAGCAGGTCGAGCTTCATCGTCGGTCCGAGCCAGAGCACCATTGCAACCGCTTGAAAAGTGAGACGCGCCCACACCAGCAGCGGAATCGGGTAACGCGGCGCAAGGTGCTTGACGATCGTATCGAGCAGCGTGAAGCACAGCACCGAGCCTACGATGAGAAGCACCGCCTTCGTGGGAACGTGGGCGTGCCGGGTATGCATCCGCGAACTCTACGGTGACGTGACGTCGCACTGTCAACGCGAATATTCCCGCAAGCGTCAGCGGACTATTACGTCGCCGACTTGTGCGCGACAAACGGTATACGTCGGCGGATCAGAGAAAGATTGGCATAAACCTTGCCGCTCTAGGCAAAGTGATCATCTTTGCTGCGCTGCTCGCTGCTTGAGCTGTCGTTGCGGGGCAATGGTGGCCGCGCTTCGCCCATCCGTCCGCAACTGGACGGAGGCGTCCTTTGATCAACATGAAGACTCGTGCCGACGCCGCAGTCATTTTAGCGGGTGCCCTAGCTGCGCTGATTGGCGGCGTGGCGATGCTCGGCTACGCCTTCGCCGTTGGCGGACTCTTGCAGCCTTTTCACGCCGCCGCCCCGATGGTATTGCCCGTGGCTTTGTGCATCATGGTTGGCGGCGCGGCGTTGGTCCTCGAAGGAAGCGGAGCGGCGTTTCCAAAGGCACTGCCGGCAGTGGGCGCTCTGATGGCCGTGACGAGCGCGACTGCAGTCATCGAATGGGTGCTTGGCCAAAACCTCGGAATCGATCTCCCAACCCTTCACCGCAGTCTGGGGATCAGCGGCATGACCCCGGGGAGACCGTCGCCAACGTGCTGCGCTTGCCTTCTGCTGCTTGGCGCCGCGATCGCCGGCCTTCCATTCGCGGCCAATCGGCGCATCACGTTTGCGCTCGCAGCGCTGGCGACGATCGGCGGCGCGCTCGGCGCGACATCGCTTGCAGGTTATGTGCTCGGTGTTGAATTCCTAGTCAGCTGGCCGAGCAGTACGCCACTCCCGCCGCAGGCCGCGCTCGCTTTTACATTGCTTGGGTTCGCGTTGTGGCGCGCGCTTTTATTGCGAGCGCGCGAGCAGGCGCGCAAAGATCCAATCGATGAAGGTCGCCGGATCCATCTGACGGCAATCTGGGTGCTTTCGCTGATCGCCGTCGCCGCAGGCGTCGCAACGTTCGCATTGGCGCAGTACGAATATCAAAATGTCGTGCACGGAAATCTCGAACGGTCGTTGCGTGAACGGCGGGCGTTCCTCGAATACGCGATCCGCGAGCATGTCCAGCAGGTCAGTCTGGCAGCGAATCGTCCGACGCTCATCCAAATGGTCTCATCGGCGCGGAGCGCGCGCGACTTAGCCAAGGCACGGGACGCGCTCAGAGTGTCGGCGGACGCGCTCACCAAAAACGGGTTCTCTGGCTGGCGTTACGAGATCGACGGTTACGCCCCGATTTCGTCCGGCTTATTCATCGGCAATCCGGCACTCGCGGTGCCTCTCGTCGGTCCGTATTCGACGGAACTGATTTTCGATGACGGCTACTTTTTGCGGACGCGCATGCCGATCCGCAACGAGACCGGGCCGGTTGGATTCGCGGTGGCGGAGGACCCTCTTCCGGAACTCGGACGGCTTCAGCTTCAGGCCGATTCGTGGGGCGATACGGGAACGATGGCGCTGTGCGCGGCGGAAGGCGACGGGCTGCGGTGCTTTCCGCTGCGATCCAATCCGCAGCCGACGCATATTCCGCGGCAGGTCAACGGACGACCGCTGCCGATGAGCCACGCGATCGACTTCGAGACCGGCGTCGTCGAAACGCTCGATTATCTGAATCATCGCGTCATGGCGGCGTATGGCCCGGTCGGATTCACCGGCCTCGGCATGGTGATCAAGATCGACGCCGCCGAGCTCAACCAACCGCTGGGCAATCGCTTCGGCTATGCGATGTTGCTGTTGTTTGTCCTCGTGGTAGGCGGCGTCTTGTTGATGCGACGGCAACTGACTCCGTTGACCGACGCCTTGAAGAAGTCGCGCGAGGAAGCCGCGCGGGTTGCACAGCAATTCAAAGCGGCCGCGGAGTCGAGCCTGGACGCTTACTTCATCATGAGCGCGGTGCGCGATTCGCGAAATGTAGTCGTCGACTTCCAAATCGACTACAAGAATGCGAGCGGCGAAGTGCTGACCGGTAGGGCGACCGAGGAAGTCATCGGCAAGAAATTGAGTGAGATTCTTCCGCCCGAGCACGCGCAGTTCTTCATCGAGCGGTACCGGCGCATCGTCGCAACCGGCGACTCACTGTCGGAAGAGTTCCGCACGGCCGGCAATGTCGCGGCGACGTGGGTCGCGCATCAGGCTGTCAAGCTGGGCGACGGCGTCTCGGTCACGGGACGCGACATCACGCAACGAAAGTTGATCGAGGCGCAGCTTCGCAGCCGAGCCGAAAACGACGTGTTGACTGGTCTGCCTAATCGAACGCTCTTCTTCGAGCGCCTGGAGCAGATGCTGGCCAAGGCGCGGAAGAAGCATTCGGGCGTTGCGGTGTTATTTCTCGATGTCGATCACTTCAAGCAGGTCAACGACACGCACGGCCACGCGGCGGGCGATGCAGTGCTGATCGAATTCGCCCACCGATTGCGCAAGTCGGTCCGCGCGCCCGACATCGTGGCGCGCCTTTCCGGCGATGAATTCGCGATCATGGTCGGTGAGCTCGACGATATCGGTCAGGTCGAGCATGTTGCCGCGCATATCGTTGACGCGCTGAGCACCCCGTTCGAGCTGGAAGATAAGCATTTGTCCGTTAGCGCCAGCATCGGAATCGGCTTTAGCGCGCTCGGACTCGAATCGGCACAGTCGCTGGTGGCGCGTGCCGATCGGAAGCTCTACCAAGCCAAGGCTGCGGGCCGCGGCCGTTATTCGAGCGCAAGGGAACAAAACGCGGCATAAATCCAATCAGCGCGGGCGAAGGGAGCTGATGCGGCCCCGAGTATGGAGCGGGTGAAGGGAATCGAACCCTCGTCGTAGGCTTGGGAAGCCTCTGCTCTACCATTGAGCTACACCCGCAATCGCGGGGCGATTCTAGCAGCGCGGCGTGGTCGGCTCCATCGCACGATCGAGTTTTCCTTTCCGTTCCCGCCCACGTCTGGCTTGGTAGTTTTTTCAAATTCGGTTGTGCTCGCTCGCATCCGCGAACGCGGTCACAGATACCTCGGCGGAATCAAACGCCATATCGGCGGTCTACATTGCGATGCTGCGCTCTGCGCGGCCCGCAGGGGAGCCCGATGACACGCGCCCAGCGCGTCTGGTTGATAGCCGCGGTTGTTCTGGCCGTCGCCATCGCGGCGGCGATTCTGACTCGTTTTCCTTCCGGTTCGCGTGCTGCGGCGCCGAAGGGCCCATCCGCAGTCACCGTGACGACGGCGCCGGTCGTCGTCAAGAGCATGCCGGTCAAGCTCTATGCGATCGGCAACGTCGAGCCCGACACGTCGGTCGCAGTCCGCGCGCGTGTCGACGGAGAAATCGTCGCCGTGCGTTTCAAGGAAGGCGATCCCGTCCGGAAAGGCGCTGTTCTGTTCGAGCTCGATTCGCGCCCGTTCAAGGCGGCGCTCGATCAGGCGCAAGCAAATCTGGCGAAGGACCGCGCGCAGCTCGAGCGCGCGAACGCGCAGGAGACGCGTTACCAGGACTTGCTGCAGCAGAAGTTCATCTCGCCGGACGCCTACGAGCAGGTACGCGCAACGGCGCAATCGGCCGCCGCCACGGTGCGTGCAGATCAAGCCGCCGTCGAAACGGTCGAGCTGCAATTGGGCTTCTGCACGATCCGCTCGCCGCTCGACGGCTACGCGGGACGCATTCAAATCCAGCAAGGGAACCTGGTCAGAGCCAACGACGCGAACCCGCTCGTGACGGTGAACAAGATCATTCCCGTCGACGTGTCGTTTTCAGTGCCCGAGCAGAACATCGACGACATCCGGCGCCACCAGGCAGCGGGGGATCTGATCGTTCAGGCGCAACCGCCCGGCGGCGCGCGAGAATCGGTGGCGGGACGGTTGAGCTTCATCGACAACACCGCCGACACGACGACCGGAACGATCAAGCTCAAGGCCGAGTTTCCCAACACCGGCACCGAGCTGTGGCCGGGACAATTTGTCACCGTCGCGCTCACGCTCTACGAGCAGAAGGACGCCGTCGTCGCACCGTCGGCGGCGATTCAGAATGGTCCGAACGGCCAGTACGCTTTTGTCGTGCGCGACGATATGACCGTCGAACTGCGCAATATCAAGGTCGCGCGTGCGGAAGGCAGCGACACGGTCGTCGCGAGCGGACTCAAGGCGGGCGAGCGCGTTGTCACCGTCGGTCAGCTGCGTCTTGGGCCCGGAGCGCGAGTCGCCGAAGACCGCGGCGTCAAGGCTTCGTGACCTAAAGTCTTCATCGATCATGAATATTGCCGCGCTATTTGTCCGCCGTCCGGTCATGACTGCGCTGGTGATGATCGGCATCCTGGCATTCGGCGTCGTTGGTTACCGCTTGTTGCCCGTCAACGCGCTGCCGAACGTCGACTTTCCGACGATCCAGGTACAGGCGAGTCTTCCAGGTGCGAGTCCCGACACGATGGCGTCGTCCGTCGCGACGCCGCTGGAAAAGCAGTTCACGACCATCGCGGGCATCGATTCGATGACGTCGGTTTCGACCAACGGCGCGACATCGATCACCATCCAGTTCTCGCTCGAACGCAACATCGACGCCGCTGCACAGGACGTGCAATCGGCGATCGCCGCGGCGGCGCGGCAGCTGCCTTCGACGTTGCCGACGCCGCCGACCCAGCGGAAGGTCAATCCTGCAGACCTGCCGATCATGAATCTCGCGCTGACGTCGGACACGCAGCCGCTCTCCGTCGTCGACGATTACGCCGAAAATAATCTCGCGCAGCGGATCTCGACGATCAACGGCGTCGCGCAAGTGCAGGTGTTCGGTTCGCAGAAATATGCGGTGCGTATCCAGCTCGATCCGAATGCGCTCGCCACACGCGGCATCGCATTGACCGACGTCGAGCAAGCGGTCGGCAACGCCAACGTCAACCTGCCGACCGGAACGCTCTATGGCCGCGAGCGCGCGACTTCGATCATGGCAACGGGCCAGCTGACGAATGCGAAAGCCTACGCGCCGATGATCGTCACGTATCGGAACGGCGCCCCGGTGCGCTTAGGCGAGCTCGGCCGCGTGTTCGACAGCGTGCAAAACGACAAGGTCGCCGCCTGGTACAACGGCACGCGCGGCGTCGTCCTCGCCGTGCAGCGGCAGCCGGGCACTAACACCATCGAAGTCGTCGATGCCATTCGCCAGATACTACCGTCGTTCCAGGCGCAGCTCCCCCCATCGATCAAGCTGTCGATTCTTTACGACCGGTCGCAATCGATTCGCGCATCGGTGCGCGACGTGCAGATCACGTTGCTCGTCGCGCTCGCTCTGGTGGTGGGTGTGATTTTCGTGTTCCTGCGTAGCGCTTCGGCGACGATCATTCCGAGCCTTGCGCTGCCGATGTCGATCGTCGGCACGTTCGCGCTGATGTACGTGTTCGGCTACAGCCTCGACAACCTGTCGTTGATGGCGCTCACGTTGTGCGTCGGCTTTGTCGTCGACGACGCGATCGTCATGCTCGAGAACATCACGCGCCACATGGAGAACGGGCAGCCACGAATGCAGGCGACGCTCGACGGCGCGCAGGAGATCGGGTTCACGATTGTGTCGATGACATTGTCGCTGGTCGCTGTATTCATTCCGGTGCTGTTCATGGGCGGCATCCTCGGACGGTTGCTGCACGAGTTCGCCGTCACGATCATTGTTGCCGTGCTGATCTCCGGACTTGTTTCGCTCACGCTGACGCCGCTCTTGTGCAGCCGGATGCTGAAGGTCGAGCGCGATCAGCAGCATGGGCGCGTTTACGCGTGGTCCGAGCGAATGTTCAACGCAATGCTCGCCGCTTATCGAACAAGTCTCACATGGGTCTTGCAGCGGCGGCGCCTCACGATGGGCGTGTTCGCGGCGATCTTTGTCGCCACGGGCGTGCTCTTCACGTACACGCCGAAAGGCTTCTTACCCAGTGAGGACGTCGGCCAGCTCTTCGTCATCACCGAGGCCGCGCAGGACATTTCGTTCGACGCGATGGCGTCCCTGCAGCAGCGCGTCGCGCAGATCGTCCGACAGAATCCGCACGTGCAAGACGCGATGTCGTTTGTCGGGACCGGCGGACCGAGCCCGTCTCTCAACAGCGGCCGCGTTTTCGTGACGCTCAAGCCGCGCGAGGAGCGGCCGCCCGCGGATCAAGTCGTCCGCGAGCTACGCGCCCCGCTGGCACAGCTCTCCGACATCAAGGCATACGTGCAAAGTATTCCGGCGATCCGCATCGGCGGACAGCTGAGCAAGAGTGCGTACCAATACACGTTGCAAGGCACCGACACGGAGGAGCTCTACAGGCTTGCGCCGCAGGTCGAAGCGAAGCTCAAGACGCTGCAGGATCTGGTCGACGTGTCCAGCGATCTGCAAATTACGCAACCGCAAATCACCGTCGATATCGACCGCAACAAGGCCTCCGCGCTGGGCATTTCGGCGCAGGCGATCGAAAGCACGCTGTATGACGCGTACGGCGCGCGCCAGGTGTCGACGATTTATGCGCCGAACGACCAGTATTGGGTGGTGATGGAGCTCGAGCCGCGCTATCAGGCCGATGCATCGGCATTGTCGCTGCTCTATGTCCGCTCGAACGGCGGCACGCTCGTTCCGCTCAACGCAGTCGCGACGCTCAAACCGACGATCGGCCCGCTCGCGGTCAACCATCTCGGCCAGCTTCCTTCGGTGACGATCTCGTTCGACCTGCGCGAAGGTGTTGCGCTATCGCAGGCGATCAGCGAAATCCAGCAAGCGACCACGCAGATGGGCCTGCCGACGACGATCAACACGTCGTTCCAAGGCACGGCCCAGGCATTCCAGGCATCGCTGCAGGGAATGGGTGTGCTGCTCGTCCTCGCGATCTTTGTCATCTATCTGGTGCTCGGCATCCTCTACGAGAGCTTCATTCATCCACTGACCATTCTGTCCGGGCTGCCGACCGCGGGCTTCGGCGCGCTTGTCACGCTGTTGTTGTTTGGCGCCGAGCTCAACATGTATGCGTTCGTTGGCATCATCATGCTGATCGGCATCGTGAAGAAGAACGCGATCATGATGATCGACTTCGCGATCGAGGCGCAACGCAAGGAGGAGAAGCCTGCCGAGGAGGCGATCTTCCAGGCGTGCATGACGCGGTTCCGCCCGATCATGATGACGACGATGGCCGCGCTGATGGGCAGCTTGCCGATTGCGCTCGCGCTCGGCGCCGGCGGGCGCGCCCGGCAACCGCTGGGTCTCGCGGTCGTCGGCGGTCTCGTGTTCTCGCAGGTGCTCACACTTTTCATCACGCCGGTCGTCTATCTCTATTTCGAGCATTGGGCCGAGCGCTGGAAGGCACGGCGGGCGCACAAGCGCAGCATGCAGCCTGCCGGTTCTCACGCGTGAGCGGGTGACGGCCATCTGCCCTATCATGGCGTCCTCGCCGGGTGAACATCGGTTGTCAAGGAGGATGACAATGCACCGCTTTTTCGTTGTGGCGTTTGCGCTTCTTCTCGCTGCGCTATCGCCTGCTCATGCGCAGGACACGCTCAAAGTCGCCGTGGGCCAGCGCGGGAATTGGGACACGTCGGTGTCGGAGCTCGGCCAGCGTACCGGCATTTTCAAGAAGCACAATCTCGCGCTTGAGATCCTCTACACGCAAGGCGGCGGCGAGACGCAGCAGGCGGTGATCTCCGGCAGCGTGGACATCGGTGTCGCCGCGGGAATCATGGGTGTCCTCTCCGCGTCATCGAAGGGCGCGCCGGTGCGGATCATCGGCGCCGAAACGACGGGCGCCGCCGACTTGTTCTGGTATGCGGCCGCGACGTCGCCGATCAAGTCGCTCAAGGACACCGACGGCAAGACGATCGCCTATTCGACCAACGGTTCGTCGACGCACGGCATCGTGACGGCGTTCATGAAGCAATTCGACTTGAAGGCGAAGCCGGTGGCGACCGGCGGGCCACCCGCGACGCTGACGCAAGTGATGTCGGGACAGATCGATGTCGGTTGGTCGGCTCCGCCGTTCGGGCTGCAACAGCTTGACGAGGGAAAGATCCGAATCGTTGCAAGCGGCAACGACGCGACAGCGTTCAAGAGTCAAACGGTGCGGCTGCTGATCACGAACGTGCAAGTGCTGCAATCGAAAAAAGCGCTGATCGATCGCTATATGAAGGCCTATCGCGAGACGATCGACTGGATGTACGCGGATCCGTCGGCGCTCAAGGTCTACGCCGACTTCGTCGGCATTTCGGAGGCAATCGCCAAGCGCACACGCGACGGCTTCTTTCCGAAGGAGTCGATCAATCCCGACCGCATCGTCGGTCTCGACACGATCGTCAATGACGCGGTCACGTTCAAGTACACGGCCGCGCCGCTGACCAAGGATCAGTTGTCCGAGCTGATCCAGATTCCGCCGCGCACGTAACTCTCTTCGCCATCGTGAACGATCAGCGGGACACCCCTGATGGCATCGAGCGGCCCACCGGCGTCGCGCCGGCGGAGGCCGCGTTTGGTAGCGACGTCGTCGCGGCAACGCTCCGCGCGCTCGGCATTCCGTACGTCGCGCTCAATCCCGGCTCGAGCTATCGTGGTCTGCACGACAGCTTCGTCAATTTCCTCGGCAATACCGCCCCGCAGATGCTCCTCTGTCTGCACGAAGAGCATGCGGTCGCCATCGCGCACGGCTATGCGAAGGTCACCGGCCGTCCACTGGCA
>DASPYC010000044.1:0-10133 GCA_035636955.1 Casimicrobiaceae bacterium | reverse complement strand
GCGTGGTTCGTGCTCGAGGCGGCGCTCATCAATGGCTCGCCCCTGATGGACCTGCCTAACGGCGATGTCGTCTTTCGCCTCGCGGCACAGACGCTGTTCGGCCGTGTCTGGATGATACGGATCCTCATCGCGATTGTGCTCATCGTCTTGTTGGTTGCCGACGGACGCGTGGCGCGTGGACGGCCTCGCTCATCAATGGCGCTCGGCGCAACGATATTGGCGGGACTTTATCTTGCCATGCTCGCGGTCGCCGGACATGCGGCCGCCGGCCAAGGGGCCGATCGCCTTGCGCGCGTCGCTGCCGATGCCATCCACCTTCTCGCGGCGGGATGCTGGCTCGGCACGCTGCCGGGGCTCGTGCTGTTGCTCGCGAGCGCACGGCGAACCGCGGCGGTTGCATCGATCGATGTCGCGGCTGCCGCGATACGACGCTTTTCCGCGTTGGGCCTCGCGAGCGTCGGCGCGCTGATCGTGTCCGGCATTGTCAATTCCTGGTACTTGGTGGGCGATGTCCCGGCGATGTTCGGGACCGATTACGGCCGGCTGTTGACGACGAAGCTCGCGTTGTTCTTCGCGATGGTTGCTCTCGCGACGGCCAACCGCTATCGCCTGACGCCGCGCGTCGCCGCGCGTGATTTCGTCGCGTTGCACGCGCTATTGCGCACCACGACGATGGAAATCGCCGCCGGGATTGCGGTCGTCGCCATCGTCGCCGCGCTCGGTGTCACCGTACCTGCCGCGCACGAGCCAACGATCTGGCCGTTTGCATTCACGCTTCACGTCGAAGCAGTCGATAGCGCGGCGCGCATCAGCTGGTTCGTCGCGGTCGTCATTGCGGCATTGTGCGCCGGGGCCGCGCTGGTGCTCGCGCGCGCGCGTCACAGGCGCCTATCGGTGTTTCACATCGCGATTGCCGGCGTTGCCATTGGCATCGCGGCGGCAGTAACCTGCCCGTACCTCTCTGTCGTTCAAGCCTATCCGACGACATATGTTGTATCGCCGCTGCGATATTCGACCACCGCGATCGCGCAAGGCGCAACCGTCTATGCCGAAAACTGCGCGCAATGCCATGGTGCGCACGGCCGAGGCGACGGCGCGCTCGCCGCATCGCTTTCCGACAAGCCGCCGGACCTCGTCCTGCATTCGATGCATCACTCGGCCGGCGACATGTTCTGGTGGATCGCGCATGGCATACCGCGGACGGCGATGCCCGAGTTCGGCGCGCGACTGCCCGACGCTGCAATCTGGTCGGTGATCGAATTCATCCGCGCGCAAGCGCAAGCGGATGACGCGCGAACGATGACAACGCATGTGGAACCGTGGCGCCCGCTCGTCGCACCGGATTTCACGTTTGAGCTTGCCGGTCCGCAGGAATCGCTGAAGGAAGAACGCGAAAGGAACGCGGTACTTTTCGTGCTGTACGCGCTGCCGCAGTCGCTCGATCGACTCCGCGCGCTTGCCGCGGACCAGCCGAAGCTCGCTAAAGCAGGCATGCGCGTTATTGCAGTCCCTGTTGACGCTTCGTCGCGCGCAATCGATACAACCGCCGCAGGCCCACGATCGATGCTCGCGGTGGTCGGACCCGACGTCGCCGCAACGTATGCGATGTTCGCCGCTTCTGATGAGAGCAACACGCATCGCGCCACGCCCGTGCACGTGGAGTTTCTGATCGATCGGCAAGGCTATTTGCGTGCGCGATGGTTGTCGGTTCCAGCCGACCAAGCGGAACGGACGCGCGAAATTCTCGCGCAAGCGTCGTTATTGAACGAAGAGCCGCCGCGCGAGCCGGTGCCCGAGGGGCATCTGCACTGAGCGCCGCAGGGCCTCAGCCTCCCGTGGAGGGTGCACATTGAGCGGGTTAAAATCAATCGATGGCTACGTCATTTCCGATCACAGGATCCATCACGGTCGGGCAAATCGAACCGGATGCGCGCGCGTCGGCTAACCGCAGCGTCGCGACTTGGTTGTTCGTCTGTTGCGCACACGTATTCGCAATGGTCGTCGTGGGTGGTGTCACGCGGCTTACGCAATCCGGATTGTCGATCACCGAGTGGCAGCCGATCATCGGTGCTATCCCTCCGCTCTCAGACGCGCAGTGGCAGGAGGCCTTCGCCAAATATCAACTCACCCCGCAGTACCGGCAGATCAACACCGCGATGACGCTCGCGGAATTCAAGGGCATCTTCTGGTGGGAATATTTGCATAGGTTGCTGGGACGCATCATCGGTCTCGTTTTTCTCGCGCCGCTCGTCTGGTTTGTTGCAAGGCGGCGGATTTCGCCTGCGTTGACGGCGAAGCTGTTAGGCATTTTCGCCTTAGGCGCGGCACAAGGCGTGCTCGGCTGGTATATGGTGCAAAGCGGCCTGGTCGACGATCCGCGCGTCTCGCCGTTTCGGTTGAGCGCGCATCTGGGCTTGGCGTTTGCGATCCTCGGCGTGATGCTATGGACTGCGATGACGCTGCGCGTGCCGCAACTTGCTGTGGTTGATGCGCCCGCGCAGCGTACCGCGCGACGCCTCGCTTTCTTCCTCGCTTTGCTGGTATTCGTCATGGTGTTGAGCGGTGCCTTCGTGGCCGGCATTCGCGCCGGATTCGCGTACAACACGTTCCCGCTGATGAATGGTCATATCGTTCCACCTGAGATCCTCATGCTGCATCCGGTGTGGATGAATCTCTTCTGGAACATGGCGACGGTGCAGTTCGACCACCGCCTTCTCGCGCTCGTCCTCGCCGCCGTCACGTTGCTGCTGTGGTGGCGCTTGCGCGTAACGCCGGGATTGTCGTCGCGAGCCGAGATTGGCGGCAACGCGCTGTTGGGCATGCTTTCCTTACAGA
Source organism: Casimicrobiaceae bacterium (assembly GCA_035636955.1). Lineage (GTDB taxonomy): Bacteria > Pseudomonadota > Gammaproteobacteria > Burkholderiales > Casimicrobiaceae > VBCG01. Next base: position 7,298 of record DASPYC010000044.1, on the reverse strand, counting down.
TCGCGCTCGGCGTCGCAACGTTGGTTCACGCCGTGCCGCTTCCGCTCGCCGCCCTTCATCAGGCCGGCGCGGTTCTTACCTTCGCGCTAGCGCTCAACGTTGCCCACGCGTTGCGCTGAGTTGCGAGCGACCGCCGGTATTGCCGAGTTGCATCTACCGCCAGCGACGTTCACGCGACTGCGGTATGCTTGAAGACCGGCGAACATGTGTGTTTCACGTGACAGCCGCACCGGAAGCTCCTCATGGCCGAAATGCGCGCCCTAGACGAACCCCTGTCCGATGCCGAGCTCGACTCGCTCGAGGGCTTTCTCGCCTCCGATGCCGTGCCGCAAGATTGCATGGACCTGGAGATGCTCGACGGTTTTTTGACGGCGATCGTCAGCGGTCCCGAATCGATTCAGCCGTCCGAGTGGTTGCCGCAGGTGTGGAGCGATGGCGGGCGCACCTCCAATCCGGCGTTCGCCGACAACGAGCAGGCACAGCGGATCATGGGTCTCGTGCTGCGGCACATGGTCGGCATCCAGCGCACGTTGTCGGAATCGCCGACGCGTTTCAAGCCGCTGCTCTACATGCCCGACGAAAAAGCGCGCAACGACAAGACGCCGCCCGAGGCCTCCGCGTGGTGCGAAGGCTATATGGCGGGCGTCAAACTCCGCGACGATGAATGGCAGCCGCTGTACGACGCGCAAGACGCGCGCGATTGGATCTTTCCGATCGAGGCGCTGGCCTTCGGCGACCAGGATCCGGAGTTCGCCGAATGGATCGATGACCGCGAAAAACGCGCGAGCTTGGTCGAGGAGTTGTCCGTTGCCGCCGTGCTGATCTACCGATTCTGGCAGGAACGGCGCCGCGCCACCGAATCGCGCGGGACCGGCGCACGTCGCGATTTGCCCGACAATGGACGCAAGACGCGGCAACGCCTACACTGAATCGCGATAATTCGAGACTTCGATCAGATTGCCATCGGGGTCGCGGAAATAGAACGAGCGTAGCGGCCCAATTGCGCCGGTTTTATCGACCGGACCTTCCTCGATTTTCACGCCGCAGCTTTGTACGTACGCCATCGCCGCGTCGAGCGGCATTTTGGTGATCAAGCAGAAGTCTGCGGAGCCCGGCGTCGGCCGTCGTGCGCACGGAGAGAATTCGTGCCCCGCGACATGCAGGTTGATCTTTTGCGGGCCGAAGCTCAACGCCCGGCGCCCGGCGCCGAACGTCACGCCGGTCATGCCCAGCACGCGCGTATAGAACGCGATCGCGGCATCGATATCGGCAACGGTCAAAACGAGATGGTCGAGGTGATCGATCGTAAGCATTCCGGTTCCTTTTCGTCAGGCAATCGATTGCGCCTCGGTCGGTCTTGGTCGGCTCTTTGTGGGCTCTCCGGCCGCAGTTGCGCAATCGCGTTCATTTGCCAGGGTAGCGACGTTTCCAGTAATCGCCTTCTTCGCTTTCCGGCACGAACTCGCCGATCGGCCATTCCGGGAACGTCGCCAGGTCGTCGGCCATCTCGACAATGACGCGCCGCAATTCGAGGCTGATCGTCCACCGCTTGGGGATCGCGTCGGCGCCGTGGATCGCCCCCAACAAGTTACCGGCAATCGCCGCGGTCGAATCGCTGTCGCCGTCATGATTCACTGCGAGCCGTACACCCGTCTCGAAATCCGGCGCCGCGAGCGCGCACGTGATGCCGATTGCCAGCGCCTCGTCGGCCATCCAGCCTTCGCCGAGCTCCGCCAATGCTTCGGCCCGCGGGATGCCGGCCTGGCCCAATGACTCAGCGCGCACCAGTGCCGCGATCGTCTCCGCATGTCCGGGATAGCGCTGGAGCAGCGCTTTGACGCGCGCGATTGCATCGTGCAGCGGTTTTTCGCGTGCGAGCAGCAGGACGAGCGCAGCCAACGCACCGGCGGCAAGGCGCCCCGTGGGATGGCCTTGCGTGATTCCCGCCACTTCGGCGCCGAGCTCCAGTGCGTGTCGTGCGGCGCGTTCGAGCGAAAGGCCGTCGTCCAATCGTGCACACCACAATCCCACGGGCGCGCTCCGTATCACGCCGCCGCAGCCCTTGCTCTCGTTGCGAGCCCGCTCGCCGGGCGCCGTCATCTGCTCGAGCGCAGAAAGACAACTCGCGCTCGGCACGCGCTGGACGTGCATCTCGCGGATCGAAAACAGCCAGCCGTCACGGTCGAACTCGCCGATGCCGGGTTTGCGTCCCTGCGTTGCAAGCCAGCGCGCGTACGCATTCGCAACGATCGCGCCCACGGCGCCGCTGCCGTTCTGCGCGACACCGGCGACGTAGGCGCGGAGCAGACCTTCGCCGGAGAACAACGCCAGCTGCGTGTCGTCGGTGATCGCACCTTTGCGATCGAATGCCGTTGTGTATTCGGTGATGCCCGAGCGGCCGAAGGTTTCGCGAATTTCGGCAAGCGACATGAATTCGACGGGTGCGCCGAGCGCGTCGCCGATCGCGCCGCCGAGCAGGCAGCCGCGGAAAATACTCTTGTGCGCGGGCGACGGCTCACGGCGAAAGGTCGACGGATCGTTCAATGGGCGGACGGCGTCGCGAGCGCGCGCGCCGGTTCGCCAAGCTTACCCGAACCAACCGTGCTGCCGCGCGGTCCGCATGCTCAGTGGACAAAGCGTCCGCCGCGCCGTTGCGATCACGATTGGCCCTTGGCCGCCAGCACCGATTGCGCCTCCGGATGGCGCCGCATGTAGACGCGTACATAGGAGCAGGCGGGCAGAATCTTGAACCCGTTTTCACGCGCGTACTCGATCGCTGCGCGTACGAGCGAGGCCGCGATCCCGCGGCCTTCGAATGCAACGGGCACTTCAGTGTGGAACATCTGCATCACGCCGCCGTCGATCCGATAGTCGGCGCGCGCAAGCTGTCCGTCGACGACGACTTCGAAACGGTGCGCGGCTTGGTTATGGTGAACGGCGTGCTTGGATGTGACGTCTGTCATCGAGTCGTCGCCGCCATCTCAGGATCGGCGGATGGATGCGCGCCCTCGTAAGCATCGATCAGCGCCGCGAGCTCGTCGAAGCGGCGCCCCTGTGGCGTGTCGGGATCGGCGGCCATCAGTCCCTCGAGCTCGTTCAGCGCGGCACAATAATCGTCATCGTTCAACAGGCGTTTGGGATCGAGAATATGCGACATGCAGCCTCCTGGGCGTTGTCGTTGTGAACGAACAGCGCAATGACGTCACTTAAGGTGTTACACGGTGCGCTGTTTTCGTCGACAATCGTCGATGTTGTGCGGAACGCGCGCCATACGACTTTTGGCCGATGCGTTATTCCAACCAAGTTTGCGACGCTTGCGCGAAGCCCGATCTCAGTACGGGGTGATCAGGCGCGATAAACGCGGTTGTTGACGACGCGGACGCGATCGCCGATACGGAGCTCGCCTTCGCCCACCTCGTTGAAAGAAATCGTTTCGCCGGAATCGAGCCGCACGGTTACCCGATAGCGGTCGCGAGGCTGTGCCTTCTCGACTTGGACTTGATTACCCACGACCGCGCCGCCGACTGCACCGGCGATCGTGGCAGCGGTATTGCCACGACCGCTGCCAATTTGATGACCGACCACGCCACCGGCGACCCCGCCCAGGATCGCGCCTAGACCGGTAGCGGCCGGCTGGCCATCGCGATACATGTCGATCGATTCGATGACGCCCATCTCGACGCGCTGTGAAGCGACCGGAGCGCGGCCGTAAACCGGCGGCGGTTGATAGTCGGGCGGCGGCTCGTCACCGGGCGGCGGTTGATAGCCCGGTGGAGGTTGGTACGCGGACGGTTGCCCGCTGTCATACGGCTGACCGCCGTCATACGACTGTGCGTAGGCTGCGGCGGCGAACGCCCAGCCCGCGATGAGTGCGAGCGACGCAAGACGTCGACGGAGCGACGTCACAGTTTGACCGACCGGGACCGCGCCGCGTGTGCAGCGGAAACAACTTGCGCAATCATTAGGCTGATGATCAATACGGCCGAATGGAGCAGCGGATCGGAGTTCGGCGACGGCAAACCGAAATACTCGCTCGGTACAAGCACCGGCAAGCCGCTTGTCGACGCCGCCAGCACCGGCGTCACGATCAGAAGACCGATGCAAACGCCCATCAGGAAACTTCCCCACCGCGCGCGCCAACGTTTGTTTCGCTTCATCTCCGACCCCGACTGTTCAATATGACAGAACTGTAGGGCGGGACCGCAATGTGGGTGATCGGCGCGTGCCCGATTTGCCTGTCGGACATCACCGGACAGCGTCGGCGTCTTGGAACGCATACGAGTCCATCGACAGCGCGCCTGCTTCCAAACCTTCGAAGATGCGCTCGGCCTGCGCGTTGTCGCCTGCGGCACCCCAGGCAACGAATAGCGGAAGAAAATGCTCTTCAGTGGGGTGTGCCCGCTCTGCCGATGGCGCGATATCGCGATAGCGCACGAGCGCATCGGTGTCGCGCGACGAAAGCTGCGTGTAAACCCAAGCGGCGAAGTCGCGAGCGTAAGTGACTGTGGAAGATCCGGAGCGCGCGGAAAAAAAATCGCGCAGATTGTGCGTCGTATGTCCCGACCCGACGATCAACACGTTGTCCGCCGCCAGCGACACGAGCGCGCGACCCAATTCCACGTGATGTCGTGTGCCGCGCTCGGGCTGCACCGAGATTTGTACGATCGGAACATTTGCCGCGGGAAACATGTGACGCAGCGGTACCCATGCGCCGTGATCGAGACCTCGACAACCGTCGATTCCTGCGGTTATGCCCGCTTCCTTCAGCAAGCTCACGATTTCTTCGGCGAGCGCCGGCGCGCCGCGGGCTGGGTATCGAATCTCGTAAAGATCCGGGGGAAAGCCGCCGAAATCGTGAATTGTTTCCGGCTTCGGATTGCCGGTGACCATCGGTACGGCGGTTTCCCAATGCGCCGATGCGACCACGACCGCGCGCGGCTGCAGGGCTTGTCCGAGCGCCGCCCAGACACGTCCCGCCTCGCCGGGCGCGACCGCGTGCATCGGCGACCCGTGTGACAAGAAGAGCGTGGGCAACGTCATGAGCCTTTAGGCGGCGGCCGCGGCCTTGGTCGTGTGTTCGGCGTCGTGCGCCTTGACGACGCCAGGTCTTGCAGCGACGCGCTGCTGGTATTCGACGAGCGCAGCCCACGGCGACAAATCGACCTTGAGCATAGGGCTCCAATTAAGGATCGCGTGCAGATAGGCGTCGGCGATGGTGAAGTTCTGCCCCATCAGATACGGCTGCTTGGCAAGTATTGGATTCAAGTGATCAAAGCGCTTCGCGAGCCGTTTTTTTTGCGCTTCCTTCGTGAGCTCCGGCGTGTCCGGATACCAGAGGGGACTGAACTGCTTGTGGAGCTCCGACGAGATGAAGTTCAGCCATTCCATCAGCCGATAGCGTTCCATCGACCCGAACGCCGGCGCGAGCGTGCCGGGCTTGCGATCCGCGATGTACTGCACGATCACGGCCAGCTCGCTCAAGCGTGTACCGTCGTCGAGCTCGAGGAGCGGCACGTAGCCTTTCGGATTGATCGAGTAAAAGTCGGTACCGTCGGCGAGCTTATGCGTACGGAGATCGACCTTGACGGCCTCGAACGGTAAGCCCGCTTCGTACAACGCGATGTGCGGCGCGTAGGAGCACGCGCCCGGCGAGTAATAAAGTTTCACAAGAGTCTCCTTGGCGATGTTTGCGGAGCCACATTTACGGCGATCGATCAAATAATGCGTCTTCTCAGGATCGGGATAAAGAGGTTAAGATGACATAGATTATTGCAAATAACGGCATAAACGTTTGGACCGCTTTCTCGCGCTATCCGTGTTCGCCAAGGTCGTCGAGCAGGGGAACTTTGCGCGTGCCGCCGAGCGCCTTGAAATGTCGACCTCCGCGATCTCGCGTCATATCGCGGACCTCGAAGCGCATCTCGACACGCGTCTGCTTAACCGAACGACGCGGCGTCTTTCGCTGACGGAAACCGGCCAAGCCTTTCATGAGCGCTGCGTTCAGCTGCTCGCGGATCTGGAGGAGGCCGAGGAAACCGTGACCGCGGCAGCCGTGGTACCGCGGGGCACACTCAAGCTCACCTCGTCGATCACCTTCGGCGTCCGGCATCTGGCGCCGGCGATCGCCGATTTCGCGAGCCGCCATCCGCACTTGCGCTTCGATGTCGAGCTTTCCGATCGCGCCGTCGACATCGTCGACGAAGGCATCGATTTGGCGATCCGCATCGGCGACATCGGCAGCCGGAGCTTGATCGCACGCAAGATCGGCGTCACGCAATTGGTCTGCTGCGCTGCGCCCTCATACTTGGCGCTGCATCCCGAACCTAAAGCGCCGGCGGATCTCGCCGCGCACGCGTGCTTGAGCTACGAATACTCGCGCGAGCGCAACACATGGCGTTTTCGAGACGCGCGCGGCCATGAGCACGAGGTCCGCATCGCAGGCCCCGCGCATTCGAACAATGGACAGATGCTGTGCGCGCTCGCCGTTGCCGGCATGGGCGTCCATCTGGAACCGGATTTCATCGTCGTGCCGGACGTGCGCGCCGGACGTCTGGTAACGCTTTTGCCGGGCTACACGCCGCCGTCGATCGACATCCATGCGGCGTATCCGAGTCGCCGGCATCTGTCGATGAAAGTGCGGGCGTTCGTCGACTTTCTGGTGGCGCGCTTTGCCGGAAAAGCGGAATGGTCGATGCCGTTATCGTCGAAGGGTCAAAAACGAGAAGCAGGTCCTTCGCATGGAAAGTAACAGCCGAGGGACCTGCTTTTGATCGGCAGTTACGGAATCTGTATCTTTCCGCCGCCGCCCAACCCCGGGGGCGGCAATCCCGCCGCGCCACCTTGCGGAATGACGATCGATGATGACGCCTGTCGACGCAGCTCCTGCAGTTCATGCATTGCACGTTCGACGCCGGCCTTCGTCGCGTCGGCGTAACGAGCAACTGCGGACGCAAGGTCCGTCGCCTCGATATCGAAGCTGATTGGCAACGGTCCCATGTTCGTCATCAATTGCGCCTCGCCCTGGAAGAGCGTCGGCCGGCCCGTATCCGGTGAACCGTCGGTCTTGACCGGAACAAGCACGCGAAGCGTCCCGACCTTGCGATCGGTATATATCTCTTCTCGATAGAGCGACTTCGCGTCCATCGTCGCATCGGAGGTGCGGGTCATTTGATCGGCAGCCATGAATTGCCTTTCGACGTTGATTGATAGGGAATTCTAGCCCGGATTGAGACTCATATTCGACAATGGAGGCGGGCCTGCGCCATCGCAAGACCGCCGGCAAATTCTGCAGCGATCAT
>DASPYC010000043.1:0-7641 GCA_035636955.1 Casimicrobiaceae bacterium | reverse complement strand
CACTCGCGTCGGACTTCCGAGTGTCTGTTTACAGACTCTACCGTCCGAGTTGGGGTCGATAGCCGACGCGGATGATGCGGCACTCGTCCTTGCCAGCGCCGACGAGCACGTCGTTCCGGCGCTAACGTGTGCCGGGTGTATAGGAGACGAGCTCGATGACGGCGTTCTGACCCGGCACCGTGGTCCCTTCCATCCCTTCTTTCTCCCTATAGTACGAACGCTGCTCCTCCCTGACCATCGCGCCCACCTCCGGTGCGTACCAGACAAGATAGTTGCACTGTGTCGCGTCGCGCCAGAACGTTGCGTCGTCGACCTGCATGAAGATCCGCATCTTGATAGCGTTGTAAGTACCCGCAGGCGTGGTCACCGATTCGTAACCGCCGACGGTGATGTGACGCTGGATCGCTCCGAACGGATTGGGCGGCTTGTTTAGATCGCGGATGTTCTGCGACCAGACGTCCCCGGTCCGCATCGGATATTTGTAGCGAATGAGCGCCGGGTCGAAGCGGTCGGTTTCGTAATCGTAGACGGCTCCAGTGGTGACGACCCCGGGCGCGGACCAGATCTCGGTGCGCTGATAGTCTCCGGTGGTGCCCTTCCCCGTCACGCGCACAGTGATTCCCTGCGGCCCCATGGTGGTGATTTCCCTGGTTTCCTCCCACAGGATCGGCACGCGGTATCCGTCTTTGCCGCGGTATACCCAGCGTTCGCCGACTTTTAGCGGCGGCGCTTCCACGGCGGGTCCCGACGTTCCACCAGGCCCAGTGGCCGCACATCCGGCGAGCAGAGCCAGCGCGCCCGCGCCAATCGAGAGCTTCCATGCGTTCATAGACATTTTTCCTTGACGGCTCGCACTGAGTTTGAGCCGTAATGCTCCACCCTGCAAACCGTTTCGGCAATTGCATGGCTGATCGGACCGCGGGACTCTGAATACAAAAAGGTCGATAGCCCACTGCGTAAAACTGGTCAAGCTTTCAAAAGGGAGTTGACGCGAAAACAAATTCGCATCGCGGCATCGAACATTGCTTTGAGGACCTGATCTGATGAGTCCGCTTAGGGTCCGTTCTCGGTCATTGTTCGAAGCCGTCCGACGTTGTCGGTAAGGTCGAATATCGGTTAGGACTACTCGGGTGGCTTCGCCGGCGCCGCATACCACTTCGCCGGCGCCACGACCTTCGCGTCCGCCGGATCGGCGAGATAGTGCGGCGACATGATCTGCACGCCGTGCTCGTTGAACACGTCTTGGATATTTGCATGCAATGCCGACACGAGCTCGGCGCGCGGCCGCGCCTCGGTCGGAATCGCCTCGCAGACGAGCCGATATGCGACATAGAAATCGGAAAGCGCCGTCTGGAACACGCGCGGTGCCGGGTCAGCCAGAATGCCCGGCGTTCGAGCCGCCGCTTCGATCAGCATTGCATGCACTTGCCGCCACGGCGCGTCGTAGCCGATGGTTACCGCTGCATCAACGATGAACCCCGTTCCCTTGACTGTACGCGAATAGTTCCTCGTCACGGTGCCGAGCACCACTGAATTCGGCAGCGTCAACTCCTCGCCCATTCCCGTTCGCACGCGCGTCGTGAACATGCCGAGCGCGACGACGGTGCCTTCGTTGTCGCCGACGCGGACGTATTCGCCGGGACGGTACGTGCTTGTGTACATGAGGATCAATCCGCTCGCGGCCTGTCCGACGATTCCCGATGCACCGACCGAGATCATCAATCCGAGCAGCACCGACAGACCTTTGAACGCATCGGTTTGCGCACCGGGAATGTATGGATACGCCATCGCGATCGCGAACAGCCAGACCGCGATGGACACCAAGCGTCGCGTCGCGCGCGCGGAATCGGCGTCGATCCATGTGAACGAAAGCCGTCCGGCTTGAACGCCGTCAAAGAAGTTTCGCAGCAGATTGCTGGCAACACGCGCGATCACGAAGATCAGGACGGCGACCAACAGGCCTGGAATCGAGTCCGCGATCGCGGCAAGCATGTCTCCCAGCGTGTCGATCAGGAAACTTGCAAACCGCTCGCCCCAGGGACGCGTGAACGGAAAGCGGCTCAGCACGTAGCCGAGCCATTGATAGGTGAAGAGGAGCGCGAGCACCCAAAATACGGCGCGTAACGTGCCGCGGATCATCGCGATGACGCGCTCGCGCTGGACAATTTCCGCGCCGGCGGCACGCAGCGCTTCGCCCTTTGCGTCGGCGTAACGCAGCAGACGGCGGCCGCCTCCCCGCATGAGGCGCCGCAGCAACCACAGTGCTGCCAGCCAGATCACGGTCGCGCCGCCGGCCCATCCGGCATTGCGCAAGAGCGCACGCGGATCTCGGGCTTCTTTCATCTCGGCGATCGCGCGTTCGAGGGCGCGCGCTGCATCCGCCGCCTTCGCCAGCTCGGCGGCTTCTCCCAGCCCTTCGGCATCCTCACGCGTGATTGCGAGCGCGATGGCGCCGTCGATTTTCACGAGCACGCCTTGCGGAACCTGCTCAGTCGTTACCTTGTGCTCGCCCGGTGCAGCGAGCAGCGTGCGGATGCGATCGGCGGCATTTTGCGCGCGCTCCTCGACCGGTACGCCAAGCACCGGCGCGCGAAAGCGGACAATCGGACGATTGAAGACGACGACCGTTGCTGAATTTCTGGCGGAGCCGTCTTTCGCTGTTCGATCGGCGAGCGGTCCTGCCAGCTGCGTATCGGCGAGCGCGGTTGCCCCCGTCAAGGCGGCGATGAAGCCTAGCGCGACCGCCGCCGCGCGCATGGAGGCGTTAAGCCTTGACCGGCGCCAGCAACTGCTGCAGTTCGCCCGACTGGTACATCTCGCGCAGGATGTCGCAACCGCCGACGAACTCGCCGTCCACGTAGAGCTGCGGAATCGTCGGCCAGTTGGAAAACTGTTTGATGCCTTCGCGAAGCTCATCGTCTTGCAGCACGTTGAACGACGCATAGTCGGAAACGCCGCAACGTTTGAGGATCTCTGCCACGGTCGCCGAGAATCCGCATTGCGGAAATTGCGGCGTGCCTTTCATGTAGAGAACGACTCGGTGCTTCGAGACTTGGTCGCGGATCGCGTCCTGGATATCAGCCATGTTGTGCTCCAGCGAATGAATGGCACCATTTTACCGCAGCGGTCATTCTTTGACGGCTCCCGTCAAACCGGAGACGTAGTACTCGACAAAGAGCGAATAAAGCGCCGCAACGGGAAGCGAGCCGAACAACGCGCCCGCCATCAGCGAACCCCAGTGGTAGACGTCGCCTTCGACCAACTCGGTAACGACTCCAACCGGCACCGTTTTGACTTCCGATGAAGAGATGAACGTCAACGCGTAGATAAACTCATTCCAGGAGAGCGTAAACGCGAAGATGCCCGCCGAGATCAAGCCGGGGACCGCGAGCGGCAAGATGATCCTCACCAGTATTTGCCAGCGGCTCGCGCCGTCGATCAGCGCGCATTCCTCGAGCTCGTAGGGAATCGACTTGAAGTAGCCCATCAAAAGCCAAGTGCAGAACGGAATCAGAAACGTCGGATACGTGAGGATCAGCGCGAGGCGCGTGTCGAAAAGATCGAGCTTGTAGACCATCGCCGCGAGCGGAATGAACAGGATCGACGGCGGCACCAGGTACGCCATAAAGATCGTGACGCCGACATAGCGGGAGCCGCGGAATCGGAGCCGTTCGATCGCGTACGCGGCGAGGACGCTAAACGTCAGTGACAGGAACGTCGCGACAACCGAGACGAGAACGGTGTTCCAGAGCCAGTCGGGGTAGGCGGTATCGAATAACAGCTTCTTCACGTGCGCGAGCGTCGGGTTTTTCACCCAGAAAGGATTCCCCTCGCGCGAAAGCAATTCCGCGTTTGGCTTAAGCGTCGTGATGACCATCCAATAGAACGGGAACAACAGCACGAACAAAAAGGCACACAGCGGCAGCCAGACGGTGACGAGCTTGCGCGGCACCGAAACGAGGTAATTCATCCCCTGCGTATCGACGCTTTCGTCACGCGGAGCTTCGATGTCCGTGGGGGTCGTCATTTGCGCCGCCGGGGTGTCCCAAGGCACAAATCGCGCCCCCTCGGGGGGCAGCGCAGCGGCGAAGCCGCAAGCGTGGGGGTCGTCATTTGTCCGCGGACCCTTGCTGCCATGCTCGCCGCTGCAGCCCGAAATACGACACCATGATCGCGGCTAGCAGGAAGGGCACCATCGCCGTTGCGATCGCCGCACCTTCACCGAGACTGCCGCCGGAAATAGCGCGCTGGAACGACAGAGTCGCCATCAGGTGCGTCGCGTTCAGCGGGCCCCCGCGCGTCAGCACGTAGATGAGCTGGAAATCGGTGAACGTGAACAGCACCGAAAACGTCATGACGACCGCAATGATCGGCGTCAGCAACGGCATCGTGACGTAGCGGAATTGCTGCCACGGCGACGCGCCGTCGAGGCTCGCCGCTTCGTAATAGGACGGCGAGATCGTTTGCAGTCCAGCGAGAAGCGTTATCGCGACGAACGGCACGCCGCGCCAGATGTTGGCGGCGATCGTCGAAAACCGTGCATGCCACGGCTCACCCAGGAAATCGATGTATTGGTCGATGAGGCCGAGCTTGAAGAGCCCCCAGCTGATGATCGAAAACTGTGAGTCGTAAATCCACCAGAACGCGATGGCCGATAACGCGGTGGGCACGATGAACGGCAACAGCACGATCGCGCGGAAAAATGCCTTGAACGGCAGGTGCTTGTTGAGAATCAATGCGAGCCACAGTCCGAGCGCGAACTTGATGACGCTGGCGACGACCGTATAGAAGATCGTATTGAACACCGCGAGGCGCATGACAGCATCGCCCCATAGGTACTCGAAGTTCTCGATCCCGATAAACTCGCCGGCGCGGCCGATCTTCGCGTCGGTGAAGCCGAGCCACGTGCCAAGCCCAAGCGGATACGTCAGGAATAACAGGAGCAGGCCCGCTGCCGGGAACAGGAATAGAACTCCCAGTACGTTGCGGTTATCGAGCAAGCTGCTCGCGAGGCTGCTGGGAACGCGGCGTTTCGCCCCTGTCATCGGTGCCGACGAGGCCAAGTCAGAAACGCTTCGCATCGGTATCACTTTGTCATCCCCAGCGCAGCGAGGGACCTGCTGTTGAATAAAGCAGGCTCCTCGTGCAGAAAAAGCTTTGCCCTCGGAATGACATTGGGCGTCTCGCTCACACCTTGTAGTAACGCTCCGCCCTCTTTTGCGCCCGCTCCGCGGCTTCCTTCGGCGTCTTCGACCCCGACGCAGCCTCAGCGACCATGTTCGGGATGATGAAGTCCGCCGTACTCGCCGCCGACGCATATCCCATCTCGCCGGCGTAGCCGTTCGGCGTCATGATCTTCATGCAATCACGATACGGCGTGACCTTCGGGTCCTTCGTCCAGAAGGCGCTCGACTCGTACGCTTTGAGCGGATGGCACACGTAACCGATCGACGCCTCCTGCCACGGCACGTATTGCTCCTTCTCCATCATGAAGCGTAGGTACTCCTTCGCGGCGTTCGGATATTTCGTGTACTTGAAGATCATCATCGGGAAGACCAGCACGAGCTCGCGCTGCTTGCCGTCGAGCCCGACGGGGAAATTGGCGTGCTGGATATCCTTCGCCATTTCCTGCAGTTTCGGATCCGGCGATGTCTTCGCCGCGTAATAGATGGAGATGCCGTTGGCGGTCAGGAACAGCTGCCCGTCGAGAAACGCCTTGTTGTTGTTGGGATCGAGCCACGACAGCGTGCCCGGGACGAACGTTTCGTAGAGCTGCTTCGAATACTCGAGCGCGGCGACCGTTTCCGGGCTGTTGATCACGACGTTGTTCTTGGCGTCGACGAGCTTGCCGCCGTGCGCCCAGACGAGCCAGTGCGTCCAGCTCGAATCGCCGGTGGCGTTGCCGAGGGCGAATCCGGCCGGTGTGCCTTTCGCTTTCAACGCCTGGCACGCCTTGAGAAAGCCCGCCATGTCCTTCGGAAACGTTTCGATCCCGGCGGCCTTGAGCGCGCTTTCGCGGTAGACAAGCGCGTTGCCTGCGGCGCCCATCATGATCGCGACCCAGCGATTCTTGCCGTGCATGCCGTACGCGCGTGCAGAGTCGTACCAGCCGCCGTACTTCACGCCCAAATAATTTGCGAGATCGGTGACATCGACCAGCTTGTCCGGATATTGGTGCGCGTCTTCCATCGTGCTGATGATGATGTCAGGACCGCTGCCCACATTCGCCGCGACGGCGGCTTTCGGCCGCACGTCCTCCCATCCCTCGGCGTCGACGCGAACTTCGATACCCGTCATTTCGGTGAATTTCTTCGTGTTGGCAGCCCACACATCCTCGTCGCCCTGCACGAAGCGCTTCCACCGCAGTACGCGGAGCTTGGCGCCTTTTTCCGGCTTGAGGTTCCAGGTCTGCTGTGCCGCCGCCTCTGGTATCAACAAGCCAGAGCCGAGCGCGGCGCCCGCGGCAACGCCGGCAGTGGCTTTCAAGAATTCACGACGCTGGTATTTACTCATGATTCCTCCGTTGTAAAACGCTGTTATCAGGACCCAAAAGTTTACGCGCCGAGCGACATTCCGCTGGCGGCGTCGAATAAATGCGCATGGGTCGGATCCGGATCCAACCCCACGCGATCGCCGGGCCGGCAGCTCACACGGTCACGCACGAGCGACGTGAGCTCCTGTCCGCTGAAACGGCAATACAACTGCGTGTCCGCGCCGGTCGGCTCGACGACGACGACGTCGGCGGGGAACCCCGCGCGTTCGGTCAACCGGCAATGTTCGGGCCGCACGCCATAGAGTACCGCTTGTCCGTCCGCCGCGCGGGCGCCGATCGGCGCGGGGAGCGACACGCCGCCGGCGAACTCGACGATCGCGCCGTTGCCATTTACGCGTGCGAGCCCGGGGATCATGTTCATCGTCGGCGAGCCGATGAAACCGGCAACGAACGTGTTGACCGGATGATCGTAGAGCGAAAGCGGATCGCCGATCTGCTCGACGACGCCATCGCGCATCACGACGATCTTGTCCGCCATCGTCATCGCTTCGATCTGATCGTGCGTCACGTAGACGAATGTTCCGCCGACGTCGCGATGCAGCTTGATGATCTCGGCGCGCATCGACATGCGCAGCTTCGCGTCCAGGTTCGAGAGCGGCTCATCCATCAGGAACACCTCGGGCTGGCGCACCATCGCCCGTCCCAGCGCGACGCGCTGTCGCTGCCCTCCCGAAAGCGTGCGAGGAAACCGATCCATCATCTCGGTGAGCGCCAGGATTTTCGCGGTTCGTCCCACCAGATCGCTAACCTGAGGTGATTCCTCGATGTGCCGCTTGGCCATCCCGCCGATGATCGGCAGATGGAACCACCACTTGAATTGCCGCATGATCAACGGGAACGTGATGTTCCGGCGAACCGTCATGTGCGGATACAGCGCATAGGACTGGAACACGAACGCCATGTCGCGCGCGGTTGGCGGAAGCTGGTCCACCCGCCGCTGGTTCAAGTGAATCTCACCGCTGGATACGCTTTCGAGACCGGCGAGCATGCGCAGCAGCGTCGACTTCCCGCAGCCGGATGGCCCCAGCAGCACGAGAAATTCCCGGTCGGGAACGTCGAGGCTGACGTCGCTGACCGCCGTCTTGGTT
>DASPYC010000042.1:0-1560 GCA_035636955.1 Casimicrobiaceae bacterium | reverse complement strand
CTCGGCTCGGCGGTGAGCGGAAAAGTACGGGTAATCGACCGCCGCGAAGGTATTACGCTGCTTGTATCGGCGATCAACTTGCCGCCCGGCGAATACCGGGTCGCGTTTCACGCCAATGGAAATTGCTCGTCACCGAACGGTTTCTCCGCCGGCCCGCCGTGGGCGCCCGCTGGCCTATCGCCAACCACGCTGATTCCGTCTTTCATGACCAACAGCCGCGATGGCACGGCCGAATCCTCCGCCTACATCGCCGGCGTGCATACGGTTGGCGAAAACGGTCTCGCCGGTCGCAGCGTCATACTCTATGCGGGCTCTACGATTACACCGGCGGTGCCCGATGTCCCGAACAATGGCTTCGCGTGCGGCGTCTTTGAGCCGGCACAGACGCTGCGGTTCTAAATGAATCTGCTCGCCGACAAGAAAATACTGATTACGGGCGTGCTGTCGAATCGCTCGATCGCCTACGGTGTCGCAAAAGCGTGCGCACGCGAAGGCGCGACGCTCGCGTTCACGTACGTCAACGACGATTTGAAGGACCGCGTCACGAAGATCGTCGCCGAATTCGGCGCGTGCCCGGTGCTGCGCTGTGATGTCGCCTCCGACGAGCAAATCGCCGCGCTGTTCGAAGCGTTGAACAGCGAATGGGGCATGCTCGACGGGATGCTGCATGCGATCGCGTTTGCGCCGCGGGAATCGCTGGCGGGGGATTTCCTGGAGGGGATGACTCGGCAGGCGTTCGCAACGGCGCACGACATTTCAAGCTACAGCTTTGCTGCGCTCGCCAAAGCCGCGCGCCCGCTGCTGCAGAACCGCAATGCGTCGCTGTTGACGCTCACCTATCTCGGCGCGGTTCGCGCGCTCGCCAACTACAACGTGATGGGATTGGCCAAAGCGAGCCTCGAGGCCAACGTCCGTTATCTCGCCTCGTCGCTGGGTCCGGACGGTACTCGCGTCAATGCGATCTCCGCCGGCCCGATCAAAACGCTCGCCGCCGCCGGCATCGGTGGCTTCTCCAAGATCCTGCATTTCGTCGAAAAGAACGCGCCGCTTCGGCGCAACGTGACGAGCGAGGAGGTCGGCAACGTCGCCGCGTTTTATTTCTCCGATCTGTCGAGCGCGATCACCGGCGAGATTACGTACGTCGACTGCGGCTTCTCGACCGTCGCCGCCGGCTTCGCGGATGAATGATTCGTAGGTCGCAAGCGTGTCCGCGGAGGAATTCGATGTTGTCGTCATCGGCGGTGGTCACAACGGACTCGTCTGCGCGGCGTATCTAGCGGCTGCGGGTGCGTCGGTGTGCGTTGTCGAGCGCCGTCATGTCGTCGGCGGTGCCGCTGTCACCGAGGAATTCCATCCGGGTTTTCGCAATTCTACGGCGAGCTATACGGTGAGCTTGCTCGACCCGGACGTGATCCGCGATTTGCGGCTTGCGCATCATGGCCTGACGATCGTCCCCCGGCCCTTCGCGAACTTTCTTCCGCTCGCGGAAGACCGTTACCTGAAGGTCGGCGGCGGCCTGGCCGCAACGCAGACGGAAGTCGCGAAATTTTCCGCGCGCGA
>DASPYC010000041.1:0-3811 GCA_035636955.1 Casimicrobiaceae bacterium | reverse complement strand
ATAAATGCGGTTAGACGTGTGACGATCGCGGTACCGACGTCCCCTAGTTTGCGCAGGATTGGATCGGCGTAGCGGTAGCACACGAATACGATGAGAACGACGATGGAGATGCCAGCAATGTGACCGAGCGAGGTCGCAATCAACGCGCGCACGTCCGCCGGCTGATTCGCGCCCAGCGTGATCGCGACCGATATCGAGCCGGGTCCGACAGTCAGCGGCATTGTCAATGGATAAAATGCGCGTCGCGCAAGATCGGCGGGCGTGCCTGCGCGCACCGCGTCCTGCGCCGCCACCGGGTATTGGTCGGGCGCGTTCAACAGATTCCATCCGATCGCGCACACGACCGCGCCGCCGGCAACCTGCACGGCCGGAATCGACAAGCCGAAAAAATCGAGCACGTACGCGCCGATGAATGTCGACACGAGCAGCAGCATGAAGCAGTTGACGGCGACGCGTCGCGACAACTCGGTGTGAGCTTCGGGCGACAAGTCGGACGTCTTGGCGAGATAGATCGGCGCGCCGCCAAGCGGATTGACAATGGGCAGCAACGCCGCCACGGCCAGCAGCAGCGTTTCGAAGAATTGGCGCAGGTCGGTCAGCATCGTGGCGGCGAAGCGCTTAAAACAGTAGCACGGTTCAAACGGCTACACTCTGGCGCAGTTGGACATTCGACCACCATGAGCTCGTCGCGAATTCTCTTCGGCTTTCACGCGGTGACCGCACGCTTGCGCACGCGGCCGCAGTCGGTGCATGCCCTATACATGACGGGCACACGGAATGACGCGCGGGCGCGCGACGTCGTCACGCGGGCGCAGAGCGCCGGCATCGCGGTCCACACGGTAGACGAGGGCCGGCTGCTGCAACTCACCGGACACGGCCGGCATCAAGGTGTCGTTGCGCTCATCGACGAAGCGTTACCCTATGTGACCGTTGACGATGTTTTCGAGAGCATCGATGAGCCGGCGCTTTTGGTCATCCTGGATGGCGTCACCGATCCGCATAATCTTGGCGCGTGTCTGCGCAGTGCCGACGCGTTCGGCGCGCATGGATTGATCGTGCCGAAGGACCGGGCGGTGGGCGTCAACGCAACCGTCGCGAAGGCTGCAAGCGGCGCGGCCGACACGGTGCCGGTCGTCGTCGTCACCAATCTGGCGCGAACGCTTCGCGATCTCAAGGCGCGCGGCGTGTGGATCGTTGGCGCAGAGACAGGCGGCGAAAGTCTGTTCGGTGCCGATTTAACCGGTCCGATCGCCTGGGTATTGGGCGCGGAAGGCGCGGGATTGCGACGGCTCACGCGGGAGTCCTGCGATCGCCTCGTCGGTATCCCTCTGCAAGGAACGGTGGAAAGCCTGAACGTCTCGGTCGCCACGGGCATTTGCCTCTACGCGACCCGGCGCGCACGAGCACTGGCGTCGCGTTGAGCTTTGCTCCTGTTTGCGGCATCATCCGCGCATTCCAACTGTTGTATCCCGGCGCCAAGTCGGGGAGAGGACTCCCATGAAAACCCAGCTTCGTATCGGCGCGCTCGCGGCCGCGATCGCCGCCGCACTGATGTTCGCCTCGCCGGCACAATCCAAAGGCACGCTCGTCTTTTGCTCCGAAGGCAGTCCCGAGGGTTTCCAGCCGCAGTTTTTTACGACGGGCACGACGTTCGATGCGGTATCGGTGCCGATGTTCAACCGGTTGGTCGAATTCGAGACCGGGACCACGAATATCGTTCCGGGTCTCGCCGAATCGTGGACCGCGTCGCCCGATGGCAAGGTCTACACATTCAAGCTGCGCAAGGGCGTCAAGTTTCACAGCAATGCGAATTTCACGCCGTCGCGTGATTTCAACGCCGACGACGTGCTCTTCTCGTGGAACCGAATGGCCGATGACAATCATC
Organism: Casimicrobiaceae bacterium; assembly: GCA_035636955.1. Taxonomy (GTDB): domain Bacteria; phylum Pseudomonadota; class Gammaproteobacteria; order Burkholderiales; family Casimicrobiaceae; genus VBCG01. The sequence goes on along the minus strand of DASPYC010000041.1, from coordinate 1,926 downwards.
CGTTCCACAAGCTGACGGCGGGGCAGACGTTCGCATATTTCGACGACATGGGCATGAAGAACATCGTCGACAAAGTTGAAAAGCTCGACGACTACACGGTGCGATTCACGTTGAAGCGTCCGGAAGCGCCGTTTCTTGCCGACATGGCGATGGACTTTGCGTCGATCCTGTCGAAGGAATACTTCGAGACGATGCAGAAGAAAGGCACGCCGAACGCCGCCGACGTTTATCCGATCGGCACCGGTCCGTTCGAGTTCGGTTCCTACCAGAAGGACGCAATCATTCGCTACAAGGCGTTCGACAAGTACTGGAAGGGCCGTCCAAAGCTCGACAGCCTGGTGTTTGCGATCACGCGCGACGCGACGGCGCGTTACGCCAAGCTCAAGACCGGCGAGTGTCAAGTGATGGCGTTTCCAAAACCCGCCGATTTGGACGAGATGCGCAAGGATCCGCAGCTGACGATCCAGCAGAAAGAGGGACTCAACATCGGTTACATCGCGTTCAACGTCGAAAAGAAGCCGTTCGACAACAAGCTCGTGCGGCAGGCGTTGAATCTCGGCACCAACAAGGACGCGATTCTGAAAGCCGTCTATCAAGGCAACGGTCAGGTGGCGAAGAATCCGATTCCACCGATCCTGTGGAGCTACAACAACGGCGTCCAGGATTATCCCTACGATCCCGCGAAGGCGAAGCAGCTACTGGCGCAAGCGGGATTTCCGAACGGATTCGAGCTCGAGCTGTGGTACCTGCCGGTGACGCGGCCGTACAACCCGGACGGAAAACGGATGGCCGAGCTCATTCAAGCCGATTGGGAGAAGATCGGCGTCAAAGCGAAGCTCGTCACGTACGAATGGGCCGAATATCGGAAGCGCGCCAAGGGCGGCGAGCACCAGGCGATCATGTTCGGCTGGTCGGGCGATAACGGCGATCCCGACAACTTTTTCGTGCCGTTGTTGGGCTGTGAAGCAGTGAAGGGCGGCGGCAACAACGCGCGCTGGTGCAACAAGGCGTTCGAAGATCTGATCATCAAAGCGGCGCAAACGCCGAAGCAGGCCGATCGCGCAAAGCTCTATGAGCAGGCGCAGGTGATCTTCAAGGAAGAAGCACCGTGGATTACGGTCGCGCATTCGGTCCGCTTTGATCCGTTGCGCAAGGAAGTGCAGGGCTACAAGATGGACGCGACGGCGCATCACTATTTCGACAAGGCGGATCTCGCGAAAACGCCGGCGCCGTAAAACGTATGTTCAACCCAAGGGAGAATAGAAGATGTCGCAATTGAATTGGAACGCTTGCACACGGGGAACGCTCGCGACGGCGCTGATCGCAGCGGTCTTCCTCTCGCATTCGGCTGTCGTCGGAGCCGACAACGAACAAGGCGACGAGTCGAAGATTCAGCAGGGTTACAGGATAAACCCCGTGACCTTGAACTTGGACGGGAAGAACCGCGGATTGGTCGGGCTCGGAAGCTACATCGTCAACACGGGCGGATGCAACGATTGCCATACGCATCCGTCTTATCTCCCGGGCCATAACCCTTTCCTGGGCCAGCCCGAGCTCATCAACAGCGCGCAGTACCTTGCGGGCGGGCGCACCTTCCCCCCGTCGCCCTTCGTGTCCGCGAACATCACCCCCGACGCCAGCGGCAAGCCCGCGGGTCTCACGTTCGAGCAGTTCACGGAAACGCTGCGCACCGGGCACAATCCGCTCGATCCGCCCGGGGTGCTCTTGCAGATCATGCCGTGGCCGGTGATCGGCAAGAAGACCGACGGCGACCTTCGCGCGATGTACGAGTACTTGCGCTCGATTCCGTCGTTGCCGAACAATCCTAACCCGGGTCCATAGCGCGATCGTAAAGGGACGCGGCGCGTAATCGCATCGATTCCCAGACGAACACAATGCGGAACAGAGGCCGGGTCGTCCCCGGCT
>DASPYC010000040.1:0-2209 GCA_035636955.1 Casimicrobiaceae bacterium | reverse complement strand
TGCGAAATTCGCGCCGGTATAATCGCCGCGGTTCCCCAAGATCTCGACTCATTGAATCCTCGATTGACGCTGCTACAGCCGTATCCGTTCGAGCGTTTGCGTACGCTCGTGTCGACGGTCGTTCCGGATCCAAAAAAGGCGCCGATCAACCTGTCGATCGGTGAGCCGCGCCATCCGACGCCGCGCCTCGTGCTCGATGCGCTCGCTGCGGGCGCGAAGACGGGACTCGCGCATTATCCCACGACGTTTGGTGCCGTCGAGCTGCGCGAAGCGATCGCGGAATGGCTTCGCACGCGTCATCATCTATCGTCGCTCGATCCTGCAACGCAGGTGTTGCCCGTGCTTGGCAGCCGGGAGGCGTTGTTCTCGTTCGCTCAAACCGTCGTCGATGCGGGCCGTCCTCGCCCAACCGTCGTCGTGCCCAATCCGTTTTACCAGATCTACGAGGGTGCAGCGCTGCTCGCCGGCGCCGGAACGTATTGCGTCAACGGCGATGCCGAATCCGGCTTCGCGCATCGGTGGCACACGGTTCCTGATGCCGTATGGGAACGCACGCAGCTGCTGTACGTATGCTCGCCGGACAATCCGACTGGACGCGTGCTCGATCTCGACGGCTGGCGCACATTATTCGAGCTGTCGGATCGACATGGCTTTGCGATTGCATCCGACGAGTGTTACTCCGAGGTCTATTTCGACGAAACTCGGCCACCTCTCGGCGCGCTCGCCGCCGCGCAAGCGCTCGGGCGTTTGGCTTTCACACGCCTGGCGGTATTCGGCAGCTTGTCGAAACGCTCGAATGCACCCGGTCTGCGCTCCGGTTACGTCGCGGGTGACGCCGATCTCGTCAAAGCGTTTCTGTTGTACCGGACATATCATGGCTCGGCGATGTCCCCCGCCGTGGCAGCGGCGAGCATCGCGGCTTGGAAAGACGAGGAGCACGTGCGCGCCAATCGCGCGTTGTACGCCAGCAAATTCAAAACGCTGCAACCCCAGCTCGCTCAAACGCTGACGTGCACGATGCCGGACGCAGCGTTCTATCTATGGGCGCAGACGCCGATCGACGATGCAGTGTTTGCGCAACGCCTGCTTGCTGAAGAAAATGTCACGGTGCTGCCCGGCAGCTTCCTGGCGAGAGATGCTCATGGCGCGAATCCGGGGCGCAATCGCGTTCGAATAGCGCTCGTTGCCAATGAGGTTGAGTGCGCTGACGCCATCGGCAGGATCATCGCCTTCGCGCGGCGGCTTTGACACGGGCCCCAGCCGGCCCGTGGTCGCATTAGGCTTCCTGTCGCCGACTAACGCGTTCCGTCGGCGGATCGCCGATCGATGCCGATCGACCCTAATATCTGTCCCCATGGAGCTCACGCCGCCGCCTTTGTCCCGTAGTTATCACCCTCTAATCGAGGGTTTCCGTTTCAACTGGCAAACGTTTTTGCTGATTGCCGCGATCAATACCGGCATCGCGGCCGTGCTCTGGATCGACGACGCGCGGCCGTTCTGGCATCCGTTTGTTACCGTTCAGTTGAATGGCTTCGCGATCGCGTATTGCGTCAACGTCGCTAAGCCTTGGGACAAGCGCTCGCCGATCATTCGCCTCGCGCTGGCATCGGCGATCGGCGCGGTAATCGGTCTTGCGCTCGTGATCCTGGTCAAGCGCTATTCACTTGAGTATGCGCAGCAACACATGATGTCCTTCGCGTACAACGTGGTCGCCGCGTTCTTCAATGGCCTGCTGATCAGCCTGATCTTCCTCGTGAAGTTTCGCGAAACGCGCGCGGTGGCCGCGCTGCACAAGGCGGAAGCGGATCGCCATCTGCTGTCGAAGCAGGCGATCGAGGCCGAGCTGAAGCTCATGCAAGCGCAGGTCGAGCCGCACTTTCTGTTCAACACGCTGGCGTCGGTGCAGTATCTGACGGAAACGAATCCCAAGGAGGCGAGCGCGTTGCTCGGGCATCTGATCGATTACCTGCGCGCCGCGCTCCCGCAACTGCGTGCGAGCTCGACGACGCTCGGCAAGGAAGTGGAGTTGGCCGAGGCCTATCTCAACGTTCTGAAGATGCGCATCGGTGGGCGGATGAGCTTTGTCATCGACATCCCGGCAGAGCTCAAAGCGCACCCATTTCCGCCGAATTTACTGATCTCGCTCGTCGAAAACGCAATCAAGCATGGTATCGAGCCTGCCGCCGCCGGCGGAACGGTAACCCTCACC
>DASPYC010000039.1:0-5945 GCA_035636955.1 Casimicrobiaceae bacterium | reverse complement strand
ACGGCCATTTCTCCCGGATGTTCGCCGATGCGCTCGACGTACGCGCGTTTTTCGCCGCGAAAATGCTCGAGCAGCAGCAGCGCCACTTGAAGTATCACGATGCCGCGTACAACCTCGAACCCAATGTCAAGGAGAGTCCTGGAGGATTGCGCGACTTGCAGACGGTGCTATGGATCGCGCGTGCGGCCGACATGGGCAAGACATGGGGTGAGCTGGCGCGGCACGGCTTGATGACGGTATCCGAGGCGCGCGCCGTTGCAAGGCAAGAGCGCTTTATCGGTGGATTGCGCGTACGTTTGCATTATCTCGCGGGCCGGCGCGAGGACCGGCTCGTGTTCGACCAGCAGGCGGCGCTTGCGCGCGAGCTCATGCTCGCCGATACGCCCACGCGGAGGGCGAGCGAGCAGCTGATGCAACGCTATTACCGCGCCGCCAAGCTGGTGCGGCAGGTGAACACGATACTGCTGCAAAACGTTCACGCGCGGCTCTACCCGGCGGCGACCGAACCGGTCCCGATCGATGCGGAATTCCAGCGCGTCGATGAGCTCCTCGATGTCCGCGACGATGACTTGTTCTCGCGTCGGCCAGCGGCGATGCTGGATGCGTTCCTGACGTTGCAACGGCACTCGGAGCTCACCGGCATGTCCGCGCGCACGTTGCGGGCGCTCTGGCGCGAACGGCATCGAATCGACGTCGCATTCCGCCGCGATCCCGCCAATCGCGCGCGTTTTCTGCAGATGTTCCGCGGGCCGCGCGGTCTGACGCACGAGCTTCGCCGGATGAACCTGTTCGGCGTGCTGGGCGAGTATCTGCCCGCGTTCGGTCGCATCGTCGGACAGATGCAACACGATCTCTTCCACGTCTACACGGTGGACGAGCATATCCTTATGGTGATCCGCAATCTGCGCCGCTTCACCGAGGCGCAGCACGCGCACGAGTATCCGTTGTGCTCGCGACTCATTGCCGATTTCGAGCACAAGGAAGTGCTCTACGTCGCGGGGCTGTTTCATGACATCGCGAAAGGTCGCGGCGGCGATCATTCGACGCAAGGCGCGCGCGACGCGCTGCGTTTTTGCATCCAGCACGCAATGCCCAAGGAAGACGCAAGTCTTGTCGCGTGGCTCGTTGCGCATCACCTGACGATGTCGTCGACTGCGCAAAAGCAGGACATCGCCGATCCCAACGTGGTCGCGGTGTTCGCGCGCAAGGTCGAAAACGAGCGACGGCTGATTGCGTTGTACCTATTGACGGTGGCGGACATCCGCGGCACCAGTCCGAGAGTGTGGAACGCCTGGAAGGCCAAGCTGTTGGAAGATCTTTTTCACGCGACTCGCGCCCAGCTTACCGGCGGAAGCGCGTTGCAAACGATTCAGGACAGCATCGAGGCACGCCAGGCCGAGGCGAGGCGTCTTCTGCGTCTTTATGCGGTGCCGGAAGGCACCGAGCGCGCGCTGTGGCGTCATTTGGACACGCCGTATTTTCAGCGCCATACCGCCGATGAGATCGCGTGGCATGCCCGTCATTTGTACTGGCGTGTCGAACGCAAGGAGCCGGTCGTCAAGGCGCGGCTTGCGCGCGACGGCGCAGGTCTGCAGGTCCTCATCTATCTGCCGGATCAGAAGGAATTGTTCGCCCGCGTCTGTGGATTTTTCGGCCGCGCGGGGCTGTCGATTCTCGAAGCGAAGGTCCATACGACACGGCATGGCTACGCGCTCGATACGTTCGCCGTGCACGATCCTGCAAATCCGCTCGCATCGTATCGAGAGGCGATTCAATACGTTGAATTCGAATTGACGCGCCGATTGGCCGAGCAGCCGCCGCTCGAAGCGCCGGTGGAAGGCCGCATTCCGCGCCAGTTGAAGCACTTCCCGCTGACGCCGCAGATTCAGATCTTTCCCGACGACAACGGAACGCGCTACATCCTCGAAGTCGTCGCCGGAGACCGGCCGGGTCTGCTTGCGCGGATTGCTTACGTGCTCGCCAAGGCGAACGTCAACGTCGCGAGCGCGAAGATCAATACTCTCGGCGAGCGCGCAGAAGACGTGTTCCTGATCGACGGCGCGCGTCTGCACGATGAGCAGGCGCTGCTGCGGCTCGAAACGACGCTGTACGAACAATTACGGCTCTGATCGAACAAGCTGCGGCGCTGATCATCGCCGCGGATCGGTCGTCTGAAAAGCACCCGGCGTCCAGGCTTTCGGCCTCGCGATCGGACGGATTCCAACGGGCAGATTGAACTCGGCGTCGGGAGCGAGGGAGCGGCCGCGCACGAACGGAGGTTCGACGCCCGTTCCCACGATTAACGAGTTCGAAGCGAGCGTGAAATCGAGCGTTGCAGGATCGCCCAGCACCAAAGGCAGAACAGGAAAATTGCCGGCGAACTCGCCGGGCGCTCCAGCGCTGAAAATGCCCAGACCCACCGTGAGATTGTTGACGGCGATAACGGAAAGTGTAGCGGGAAGCTTCTCCGTCCAGATACGCAAGAACCATCCGCCGGTCGTGCGTTCGCTTAACAGCGTGTTGTGCGAAAGATATAACGCACTGTCGGGCCACGGGGCACCTTCGGCCCCATAGGAAATCAGGACCGGATTCGACGTTTCGTTGCTTTGCCCGATCACATTTCCGACGACGTACGCCAATCCGCCGTTGGGAAACTCGAGCTCATAGGCGGCGGATCCGCCCTCGCCGTCATAGAGCAGGTTGTAGCGGATGAAATTTTCGCCCGCGCGCGACTTTACGAGATGCCCTTCGAATCCATGGTGAAATCGGCTGCCCGACAACGTGAATCGGGCGATTCTCCCGACATACAGCAAATGCTTGAGGGGTCCGCGGTTGGTCGGCGCGGCCGAAAATTCGCTATCTTCGACAACGAGTTCGCTGTTCGGATCGTTTCCCGTCAATATGCCGTTCTCGTTGTCGGTGAATCGACATCGGACAATGCGCATGCGCCCGCGCTCGAATCGAATTCCGGCACCGTTTAAGTGGGCGACGCGCGTCCCCGTAAACGCGATGTTCTCGATAGTGAAATCTCCATCGCGAAACACCCAGATTGCTTTGCCCTCGGCGCTTTGATTATCCGCAATGAGCGTTGGCGTAGCCCCAATGCCACGAATTGTCAGGCGCTTCTGCATCCACACCGCGACGTCGCCCCGGTATTCCCCGGGGAGAATCTCGACCGTGTCGCCGTCCTGCGCGAGCCGAGCCGCATCTGCGATTCGCGCGATCGACGCGCCGGGGCCGACGAGCAGCGTCGCTGCCAGGGTTCGATCGCACGCCAGACCCAGGACAACCGCCAGCAACCAAGCCGTCGCCACGCGCGCGTGAAATACGAAAAGACGCGTGGGGCTGAACGTCAACGTCAATCGGCTAATCGTCAGCCGGCGCTTCCGCAATGTCGGGAAACAGCACGTCGGTGTAACCGAAACGTGCGAAGTCTCGCACCCGCATCGGATAGAGAATGCCGTCCAGGTGATCGCATTCGTGCTGAACGACGCGTGCGTGGAAACCGTTCACTTCGCGCTCGATCCTGCCACCTTGCGGGTCGTAACCCGTGTAGCCAATCCGCGTGTAGCGCGACACAACGCCGCGAAGTCCCGGTACCGACAAACAGCCTTCCCACCCTTCTTCCATCTCGTCCGAGAGCGGGACCAGCACCGGATTAATGATCTCGGTGTAGGGAACGGGCTCCGCGTCGGGATAGCGCGGATTGCGTTCGACACCGAAGATGACGACGCGCAATGGAACGCCGATCTGCGGCGCCGCAAGTCCCGCGCCATCGTACTTTCGCATCGTGTCGCGCATGTCGGCCAGAAGTGCGTCGATCGCGGGCGTGTTGAACCGCGCAACCTCTTGCGAACGCTCGAGCAGACGCGGATCGCCCATGCGCAGCACTTCTCGAATCATTTCGGATGTCCTTTGGCGAGTTGGGCAACGTGCTTCAACAAGATATGGACGCGGTCCATCGCCGTCTCAAGCACCTTTGCGATTCGTTCCATTGAAATCTGTTCGGCGCTGTCGCCGCGGCCCGCAGCGTGATTCACCACGACGCAGACCGCTGCGTAGGGCAGTCCGAGCTCACGCGCCAGCGCAGCCTCGGGCATTCCGGTCATGCCAACCAACGTCGCCCCATCGCGCTCCATTCGATCGATCTCCGCGGCGGTCTCGAGCCTTGGGCCGGAAACCGCGCCATAGACCCCGCCGTCGCCCACCGCAAGGTTCGCCGCCTTCGCCGCAGCGAGCAGCCGTTCGCGAAACTCGCTCGAATAGGGCTGGGTGAAGTCGACATGGACCGCCTGCTGATCGCCCCCGTCGAAAAACGTATGCTCGCGTCCCGACGTGTAGTCGATCAACTGGTGCGGCACCACGAGGTCGCCCGGCGCACAGCGGCAGATTGCCCCCACCGACGCGACCGCCACTACTGCGCTTGCACCGCGATCCTTCAACGCCCACAGGTTGGCGCGGTAATTGACACGATGCGGCGGTATTGTGTGTCCGTGACCGTGGCGCGCCAGGAATACCGCGTCTTGACCATCGAGTTGTCCGAAGACCAGCGCGGCCGAGGGCTCGCCGTATGGCGTGCGCACGACCTCGCGATGAGCGATCGCCAGCGTGGAGAGTCGCGTGAGGCCGGTGCCGCCAATAATTGCGAGCATGGAACTTGCTTAGGAGAAAAGTTTGATTGTGCCGATTGAATGGGTGGCGTCAGGTGGTCTCTTTGGAATCAAATTCGCAACATCCGCCCGCCGGGTAGCAGGAACGCACGCCAATTCATGAGATTATCATCGAAACCTCCGGTACGATGCCAGCATACCGGCCCTCCATTCTAGTCGCGAAGGTCCTGCCATGTACCTCGAACCCTATTTCAAATTGATGGCCGAGCGGCTCGCCTCGGACTTGTTCATCACCTGCGGCGCGCCGATCAACATCAAGATCAACGGCGTCGTCGCGCCCGTGACGACGCAAAAGATGGACGTCGAAACGGTGCGCCGGATCGCCTACGAATTGATGAGTAAGGAACAGGCGCGCGAGTTCGAAAATGAGCTCGAGATGAATCTATCGCATCTCGACGGGGCCTACGGCAACTATCGGGTCAACATCTTCCGCCAGCGGGGAACGATCTCGCTCGTCATCCGTTATGTGCGAAGCAGCGTGCCGCCATTCGCGGCGTTGAAGCTGCCGGCGGTGCTGCTCGAGATCGTATCGGCGAAACGCGGGCTCGTGCTGATCGCCGGCGCAACGGGGTCGGGTAAGTCGACGACGCTGGCCGCGATGGTCGATCACCGGAATACCAACCAGTCGGGGCACATTCTCACGATTGAAGACCCGATCGAATATTTGTTCCAGCACAAGAAGAGCATCGTCAACCAGCGCGAGATCGGCGTCGACACGATGAGCTATCACCAAGCGCTCGCCAACGCGTTGCGCGAAGCGCCTGACCTCATCATGGTCGGCGAGATTCGGGACAAGGAGACGATGCAGTCGGCGCTCATTCATACGCTTACCGGTCACCTGTGCCTCTCGACGATCCACGCGAACAACAGCTATCACGCGCTGTCACGGATCATCAACATGTTTCCGTACGATGCGCGGCCCGCCGTCTTGAGCGACCTGTCGATCGGCTTGCGTGCGATCGTTTCGCAGCGGCTGGTGCGCAATAAGGAGGGCGGGCAGCAGCCATCCGTCGAGATCCTGCTCAATACGTCGCTGATTGCCGAGCTCATCAAAAGCGGCGAATTCTCGCAGATCAAGGAAGCGATGGAACAGTCGCTCTATCCGGGGTCGCAAACGTTCGAGCAGGCGCTCTGCCGCCTGTACCTCGACGGCATCATCAGCTACGACGACGCGATGTCCGCGTCTGACTCGCCGACCAATCTTGCGTGGCAGATCAACCAGAACTCCCCGACGTCGCGCGTTGCATCGATGGAGCAGGAGGACAAGGGCCAATC
>DASPYC010000038.1:0-2125 GCA_035636955.1 Casimicrobiaceae bacterium | reverse complement strand
GCCCGACAACGTGTGATCGGCGATCACCATCTTGAGCCCGTTGTAGTCGGGCGGGTTGTGGCTGCCGGTCACTGCGACGCTGCAGCGTGTGCGCAGATGTTGTGCAGCGAAATATGTGATCGGTGTCGCGACCATGCCGAGATCGACGACGTTGGTCCCCGCAGCCCGGATGCCGTCGCTCAACGCACCGCAAAGCTCAGGTCCCGACAGTCGCCCGTCGCGGCCGATTGCGATCGTGTCGCAAGCGCTCTCTCTCGCCAAACTGCCGAGCGCTTGTCCGATGATGCGCACGACAGCGGGCGTCAACGTTTTTCCGACAATTCCGCGAATGTCGTAGGCTTTGAAGATCTCGGGAGATAGCATTGGACCCCCACGCTTGCGGCTTCGCCGCTGCGCTGCCCCCAGTGGGGGAATAATTCGCGCCTTGGGACGGCCCCGCGGCGCTCATGAGCTTCGACGCGTCCTACGGAAGCCATGATACCGGGACGGCCGGTGCCTGCCGGTTCAGTGCTATACGCCCCGTGTGAAAAAATGCACAACGCGTTTCGGCAGCCAGGCGAGATTGCCCGGTGCCGGCCCGAGCAGAAAGCCCGCGTGTCCCCCCTGGGAAGGATGCTCGAGCACGACGTCGCGGCTGACTTCGGCGGGTCCGGGCAGAGAGGCAGCTGGAATGAAGGGATCGTTGCGCGCGTTCAACACGAGCGTGGGCAGCGCGATCTCTGCAAGCCAAGGTTTTGACGACGCGCGTGACCAGTAATCATTTGCGCCGGCGAAACCGTGCAGTGGCGCGGTGACGAATTCGTCGAACGTCCACATCGAGCGCGCGCGTCGGATCTTTGTCGATTTCAGCAGATCCGGAAAGGCCGCGGCCATTGCCAACGCCTTCGGTTTGAGCGTATGCAAGAAGGCGCGTGTATAGATCCGGTTTGCGCCTTGCCCGATGGCAATGCCGGCGGCGGTCAAGTCGATCGGCGCGGAAATCGCGGCGGCCGCCGTCAGCACCTTCGCGGCATCACGCTGCGCGCGCCCAAGCCAATTCAAGAGAGTCGACCCGCCAAGCGACACGCCGATTGCATAGAGTGCTGCGGCGGGGTCGATCCGCATGCGAATTGCCGCGAGCATGGCCGCAACTTCGGCGTGATCGCCGGAATGGTAAGCGCGCGGCAAGCGATTGATCTCACCGCTGCATCCTCGGAAATGCGGCACGACGCCGCGCCAACCGATGTCGGCGAGGTGCGCGAACAGCGCACGCGCGTAATGCGACTGCGCGTTGCCCTCGAGGCCGTGAAACAGCACGACGACCGGCGCATCGCGCGATGCGGACCCATCGAGCCAATCGAAGTCCCAGAAATCGCCGTCGTCGGTCTCGACGCGCTCACGGCGAAACGAGATCCGCGGAACACGCAACAGGTACGGCCAAATGGTTTGCGCGTGACCGCCGACGAGCCACGGAGGCGCGCGATACGGCGAAACGGGATCGGTGCGTACGTCGTCGCGCATCGCTTAAGCAAGCGCTCCTTCAAGCCGCCGGACGATCGTCTTCAGGACTTTGACCCGTGCGAAATATTTGTCATCAGCTTCGACCAGTGTCCATGGCACAAGCTCCGTCGACGTCCGGTCCACCATGTCCGCGACCGCTTGCTCGTACGCATCCCATTTCGCGCGATTGCGCCAGTCGTCCGGCGTGATCTTGAAGCGCTTGAACGGCGTTTTTTCACGGGCCTTGAAGCGCTTGTATTGCTCGGCCTTGCTCACCTGCAGCCAGAACTTGCACACGACAGCGCCGCCTTCGGCGAGCTGCTCCTCGAACTGATTGATTTCTTCGTACGCGCGGCGCCAGTCGAATTCAGAGCAATAGCCTTCGACGCGTTCGACCAGCACGCGCCCGTACCACGTCCGGTCGAAAATCGTGATGCCGCCGCGCGGCGGCACGTTACGCCAGAAGCGCCATAGATACGGATAGAGCTTCTCCTCTTCCGTCGGCGCAGCGATCGGCACCGTCACGTATTGACGCGCATCGAGCGCGCCGGTGACCCGGCGAATCGCGCTTCCCTTGCCCGCGGCGTCGGAGCCCTCGAACGCGAGAATCAACGAGTGGTCGCGAAACCGTTTGTGCTGCGTCAGC
>DASPYC010000037.1:0-5247 GCA_035636955.1 Casimicrobiaceae bacterium | reverse complement strand
GCCTCGAACATCACCTGATCGAGCGGAAGGGCGTCGATGATCGCCGCCACCACATCCGTTCGCCACGCTTTCACGTTCTCGGTAATGCCTTCCGATTCGATCATGATCATGTACGCGCCCGCGTCGAGAAAACGCTTGGCTTGCGCGATGGCTCGTTTTGGATCGCGCGTTCCTTCAGCTTCCAGTTAGGCAACCGATGAAGCGCCGCCAGCGCCAAACTGAATGCCCACCTCGGGCTTGGCCTTCAGATCGGCTTTGCGGACCTTTTCGACCAGACGTAACCAATCGTCGTCCGGAATACTGATGAAGCCGCTGGAGATTTCGACGATGTCGAATCCCAGCGACTTGCATTCGTGGATGTAGCGATCGACTGCCTCGGGGCCGAGCGTTAGCACGTGCTCGATGAAGCCGCCCGTCGATACCAGCACATCATAGGAGTGGCAAACGGCAATCAATTGTTTAAGTGCCTGCCGAGGCATCAGGCTGAATGACCCGCCGGCGAATTTGAGCGCATCGACGTATCCGCCCATCGTTTCGAGGATGTCCTCGAGCTGGCGAGGACCTAGCGGCGCGTAATACGGTCCGCGGATCTCGGTAATGCCGCGTGTTCTGGGCTTCGGCGGGCGCTCATTGATGCGCAGGAACGGAAAAGCTCTTTCGTTGGCGGATTGTCGAGCCGTGTTTTCGCGATTCATCCATTTTGGAGATTGGATGCGCGCGCGAAGTTCAAGTCTAGAGCTTGCGCACGAGCCCGATCATCACGCCGAAGACCTCAAGCGTGCCTTCGGGACGAATAACCGGATAGGCCTTGTTTTCCGGTCTCAGCACGAATTGGCCGCTCTCCACGTCCAGGCGCTTCAACGTGAATTGGTTGTCGACGATGGCAACGACGATGTCGCCCTTGTCCGCGGAGACGCGCTTTTCAACGACGACAAGATCGCCATCGAGAATGCCGGCGTCCTGCATCGAATCGCCCTTCACGCGCACGAGGACGGTCGATGAGGGGCGCTCGATCAGGTAATCGTCGATCGTGACGGCGTCCGCGTCGGCGTCGTCGATCGGATCGGGAAGTCCGGCCCGGACCGGCGTTGCGGCAAGCGGGCGGGCGAAAAAGCGGCCGGTCGGCGCAAGGCGGCGATCGGGCGTCGAGTCGAGGTACCCGGCGAGCTTCAGCCGAGCGACGAGCGCGGCAACGGACGATTTCGATCGAAGGCCGAGCAAATTGCCGATCGACGCGTACGACGGCAGTGCCCGGTGGCGGGCGTAGTAGTCCTGAAGAGTAGCCAGATAGGAACGATCGTTCGCCATGGCGCTAGAATAGCGAACGAACGTTCGGGATGTCAAGATGAGCCCCCACGCTCGCGGCCGCAGTGGCCAATGAGGCCGCTTCGCTGCCCCCGAGGGGGAGCAATCCGCGCCTTGGGGCGGCCCTGCGGCGCGGATACCTTCTAACGCCGTCCACTATGCGCCTCTTCGCTCCCTCGCTCGCCTTCGTCGATCTGGAGACGACCGGCACGCGCGCGGCGCGCGACCGCATCACGGAAATCGGCATCGTTCGAGTGGACGCAGACCTCGATGGCGGCGCGCCCCGCGTGACCGAATGGACCTCGCTCGTCAATCCGGGCATCAGCGTTCCCGCCGCTATCGTCGCGCTGACCGGTATCACCAACGCGATGATTGCGGAAGCCCCATCGTTCGCGACGCTTGCGCGAGACGTCACACAACTGCTCGGCGGCTGCGTCTTCGTTGCGCACAATGCACGGTTCGATTACGGCTTTCTCAAGCACGAGTTCGCGCGTCTCGAGCGCAGCTTCACGGCGCGCGTTCTGTGTACGGTGAAGTTGTCGCGGCGATTGTTTCCCGATGTGCAGGGACACAATCTCGACGCGTTGATCGAACGCCACCATCTCCTGGTGACAGATCGACACCGCGCACTCGGCGATGCGCGCGCGATTTGGGATTTCATGCAAACGTTGTATCGGGACTTCCACGCCGAAGCGGTCGAGATTGCGGCAAAGCAAGCGCTGCGCATCGCAAGCTTGCCGCCGCAATTACCCGAAGACACGCTCGACGCGCTGCCGGAAACGCCCGGCATCTATTTGTTCTACGGCGAGAATGCGTTGCCGCTCTATATCGGCAAGAGCGTCAACATACGCGATCGTGTCGCTGCGCACTTCTCCAGCGACTGGCGCAGTGAAACCGATCTTCGCCTGTCGCAAGAAATTCGGCGCATTGAATTCGAGCAGACCGCCGGAGAATTCGGCGCGCTGCTCCGCGAAGCGATACTCGTCAAAGACCGCATGCCGCACCACAATCGCACGCTCCGACGCAAGACTGAAGCAGGCGTGCTGATGCTCGGCAACGATGGGATGCCAATGTTCGTACGCGCGGACGGCATCGATCCGGGCGAGCTCGCCGGCTCCTTCGGGCCATTCTCGTCACGGTCAGTCGCACGCGGGACATTGCGCGCGCTCGCTGCCGAGCATCGCTTGTGCTGGCGGCGGCTCGGAGTCGATCGGCGGTGCACCGGACCGTGCTTCCAACGTCAACTGAAGCGTTGTGCGGGATGCTGCGTGGGCGAAGAGTCGGTCGATTCACACGACGCGCGGCTCATGTTCGCGCTCCAGCGGTTCGCGATTCCCCAGTGGCCGCACGCCGGACCGGCGCTCTTTCGTGAATGCGCCGCGCCGCTTTCCGAGCGCACGGAAGTCCACATGTTGCAAGACTGGTGCTGGTTGGGAACGGCGCACGATGACGGCGAGCTCGGCGCATTGCTCGAATCGCCGCCGCGGCCGCAATTCGACATCGATGTCACCAAGCTGCTGCTTCGACGCCACGGAGCCGGGACGCTGCCCCTAATCCCCTGCAGTCCCGCGCGTGCGGAGATGGACGATCGCTAACGTTGCAGCGCGTGCGCGGCGAGTGTGTCGGCCACGCACGCGGTCAGCTTTTTCGCGTACGGCACATGCAAAAATTCGTTCGGGCCATGTGCGTTCGATTGCGGACCGAGCACGCCCGTAATCAAGAATTGCGCGTCGGGAAACTGTTGTCCCAACATCGCCATGAACGGAATCGTGCCGCCCTCGCCCATCGCGGCTGCCGGCTTGCGATAGTGCGCCTGCGACGCAGCTTCGAGCGCATTCCCGAGCCACGGCGCAGTCGGCTTCGCGTTCCATCCGCTCGCACCTTGATCTGCTTCGAAGCGAACCGTTGCGCCATGCGGCGGATCGGCTTCGAGCACCGCTTTCATATCCAGCGTCGCTCGTTCGCCATCGATTGTCGGCGGCAGACGGAGCGACAGCTTGAGCGACGTGCGAGGACGTAGGACATTGCCTGCATTCGCGATCGAGGGCAAGCCGTCGGCCCCGACGACTGAAAGCGCCGGACGCCATGTGCGATTGAGAATGGCCTCGTTGCGTTCGCCGACCATCGGCGCCGTCCCGCCCGCGAACGGGTATTTGCTAAAGACGATATCGCCCATGATCGCCGCTGCGACGCCCGCTTGTTGCACGCGCTCGACTGGAATCTGCGCGTGAAACGACGACGGCAGGATCCGTCCGGTCGCCGAGTCTTCGAGACGATCGAGCAAATGACGCGCGATCCGAAACGATGAGGGCACGATACCGCTTGCGTCGCCCGAATGAACGCCCTCGTCCAGCACGTCGACGGTCAATGTACCCGCGGCGATTCCCCGCAGCGACGTCGTGACCCACAGCCTCTCGTAATCGCCGCAGCCGGAATCGAGACCCACAACGAAATCGACGGGCCCCAGGCGCGGCGCCAACATTTCGAGATACGCCGGAAGATCGTAGCTGCCGCTTTCTTCGCACGTTTCGATAATGCCGACACAGCGCGCATGCGGTAATCCTTCGGATTCGAGCGCGCCAATGGCGGAAAGCGCCGCGAAGACCGCGTAACCGTCGTCGGCGCTGCCGCGTCCATACAGCTTGCCGTCCTCGATCACCGGTATCCAAGGGCCGAACCCTTCGCGCCAGCCCGTCATTTCGGGTTGCTTGTCGAGATGGCCATAGAGAAGCACCGTGCCCGCGTGTGCGACCGAATGTGTCGCAGGTACTTCGAACACGAGAACCGGCGTTCGTCCCTGCAAGCGCACGATTTCGACCGCGAGCCCGCGAACCGGCTGCTTGCGCACCCAACGCTCGGCCAGCGTGATGACGTTTTCAATATGGCCGTTGGCTTCCCACGCGGGATCGAAATGCGGCGACTTTGCGGGAATGCGAACGTAATCGATGAGTAGCGGAACGATTTCGGTGTCCCACTGCTTTCCAATGCTGTCAACGGAGGCGGCGCTGGTCATGACGGTCCTGAATGCGAGGGTGAGTCGCAACGATAGCAGGTGCGAAGGCGAACGCCATTTCGCGCCTCAACGCGATTCGATGATGCGCCACCGTAGAATGAAGAGATGGCTTCTTCGGATGCTGCACCGTACGACGGTCTCTCGCCGGACCGCATTCTCGATGCACTCGAAAGCGTCGGGATTCGCGGCGATGGCCGTCTGCTCGCGCTCAACAGCTATGAAAATCGCGTCTATCAGGTCTGGCGCGATGACGCGCCGCCGGTCGTCGCCAAATTCTATCGACCTGCGCGATGGACCGACGCTCAAATCCATGAAGAGCATGCGTTCGTCGCCGACTTGGTCGAACGGGAAATTCCTGCCGTTCCCGCATTACAGTTGTCGGGATCAACGCTCAATGCGTTCGAAGGTTTTCGCTTCGCCGTTTACACGCGTTTCGGTGGACGCGCGCCGGAGCTCGATCGCCGCGATACGCTGGTGCGCATCGGCCGTTACATCGCACGCATTCACGCCGTCGGTGCAACGCTGCCGTTTGTGACGCGTCCGGCGCTCACGATCGAGGAATTCGGCGTCGCGTCGCGCGATTACCTGTTGGCGCACGACTTTTTGCCCCTCGATTTGCGCGCCGTATGGCATGGCGTTGCCGATCATGCGCTCGACAGCGTTCGCCGCGCTTTCGATCGGACGGGGTCGGTGTCATCGCTGCGGTTGCACGGCGATTGTCACGGCGGCAATGTGTTGTGGACCGACGACGGTGCGCATTTCGTCGATTTCGACGACGCCCGGATGGGGCCGGCAATTCAAGATCTCTGGATGCTGTTGTCCGGCGAGCATGCCGACAGGGAAGCGCAGCTTGCAGCGCTGTTGGAGGGTTACGAGGACTTCCACGACTTTGATCGTCGCGAGCTCATGCTGGTCGAAGCGCTCCGCAC
>DASPYC010000036.1:0-2182 GCA_035636955.1 Casimicrobiaceae bacterium | reverse complement strand
CACGCGTAAGCTGCATGTGAAGTACGAAGGCACCGATACGACGCTCGAGCTTTCCGCGGCGCCACGCGTAGGTCGCATCGTTGTCGAATTCGAGGAGCGCTATCGACGGCAGTATGGCTTTCTGATGCCCGACAAGCCATTGATCATCGAGGCGGCCGCCGCCGAAGCGATCGGCAGATCGCGATCCGCATCTTCGGTCGCGCCTGTCTTCGCCGAACGCGCCGGCCCGCTAAAGCCGCTCAAAGCGAATCGCATTTACACGGAGGGCGCTTTCTACACCGCGGCTGTCTATGATCGCGGCGACTTGCGACCGGGCGACACGATCGACGGCCCCGCGGTGATCGCCGAGCAGAATGCCACGACCGTTATCGAACCGGGCTGGCGTGCGAATCTCACATCGCTCGACCACCTCGTGTTGACGCGCGTCGAAGCGGTGAAGCGAACCGAAGCAATAGGCACGACGGCCGATCCGGTGCTGCTCGAGGTGTTCAACAATCTTTTCATGGCGATCGCCGAACAGATGGGCGTCACGCTCGCCAACACGGCGTATTCGGTCAACATCAAAGAACGGCTGGATTTTTCGTGCGCGTTATTCGACGCGCACGGCAACCTCATTGCGAATGCGCCGCACATGCCGGTGCACCTCGGATCGATGGGCGAGTCGGTAAAGACGATCATCGAGCGGCGCGCGAGCTCGATTCGGCCGGGCGATGCATTCGTGCTGAACGCGCCTTACAACGGCGGCACGCATTTGCCCGATGTAACGGTCATCGCCCCAGTCTTTCTCGGGAGCGGCGATGGTGCACCAGAGTTCTACGTCGCATCGAGAGGTCACCATGCCGATATCGGCGGGATCACGCCCGGATCGATGCCGCCCGATTCCACCCACGTCGACGAAGAGGGCGTCCTGCTCGACAACGTCCAGCTCGTTGCGCGCGGCCGCTTTCTCGACGCGGAGATCCGAGCGATCCTGCACAAGGGACGTTTTCCGGCGCGCAACGTCGATCAGAACATCGCCGATCTTCGCGCGCAGGTCGCCGCATGCACGAAAGGGACCGACGAGCTCGCCAAAATGGTCGCGCATTTCGGGCTTCCGATTGTGCGCGCCTACATGAAACATGTGCAGGACAACGCCGAGGAATCGGTCCGCCGTGTCTTGGGCGTGTTGAAGGACGGCGCATTCGAGTACCCGATGGACAGTGGCGCAAAGATCGCAGTACGGATTGAAATCGATCGCAAGAGACGCGCCGCGACAATCGACTTCACCGGTACGAGCCCGCAACAATCCACGAATTTCAACGCGCCCTCCGCGGTGTGCAAGGCGGCGGTGCTCTACGTTTTCCGTACGTTGGTCGACGACGAGATACCGATGAACGCGGGCTGCCTGAAGCCGATCGCGATCGTCATTCCCGAAGGATCGATGCTAAGTCCACGCTATCCGGCGGCAGTGGTTGCCGGCAACGTCGAAACGTCGCAAGCCGTTACCGACACCCTCTACGGTGCGCTCGGCGTGCTCGCCGCGTCGCAGGGGACGATGAACAATTTCACGTTCGGCAACGAAACCTATCAGTACTACGAGACGATTGCCGGTGGCTCAGGTGCGGGTCCGGACTTCGATGGAACGAGCGTCGTCCAAACGCACATGACGAACTCACGCCTCACCGACCCGGAAGTCCTCGAGTGGCGTTTTCCGGTGCGTCTCGAATCGTTTTCGATCCGGCGCGGGAGCGGCGGCGCCGGGCGCCATCGCGGCGGCGACGGCGCCGAGCGACGGATTCGGTTTCTCGAACCCATGACGGCGGTGATGCTCGCCAATCACCGGCACGTTCCGCCGTTCGGCGCAGCGGGCGGTTTACCCGGCGACGTTGGGTACAACTGGGTCGAGCGCGTCGACGGTACGCGCGAAGAATTCGGCGCGACGTGCAAAGTGGAGATGCGCGCGGGCGACGTATTCGTGATTCAGACGCCGGGCGGCGGCGGTTACGGGCGTCCGGAGTGAGACAGCGAGCTACGGACGCGTCGAACTGGCAGGCTGCCAATGCGTTCCCAGACCATCTAATTTCTGCTGATCGCTAATGATCGAAACAAGTGGCGTTCAGGACGCTCGCCGGATGCGCGTTCATCGGTTGGGGGATTGCACTCCTTATGTAACGGTCTTCGATCCTTCACCAGTCTCCCGTGT
>DASPYC010000035.1:0-4419 GCA_035636955.1 Casimicrobiaceae bacterium | reverse complement strand
ATCAGCCGGTCGCGCGTTTCGCGCTCCCCCGGAATCGTTGACGCTCGCTATGCTCCGCTACGGCCGGCATTAAGACGTGAAAAAGGGCGCTTTGCTCTGAGGTGACCGCCATGACGCGCATCATCCGATCTGTCGTTGCTTGCGCGATCCTTACCAGCGGACTTATTACAGCTTGCGGCCCCGCGCCGCCGCCCCCGCCGAAGGCCGCACCGCCGATCGTCGTCGCGCCGCCGGTGAATGAACAAATGAAGCGGCTCGCGCAGGAGGCGTACGTCTACGCGTATCCGCTTGTGCTGATGGACGTTACGCGGCAGATCGCGACGGCCAAGGCGCCGGTGAACACCTTTGCGCACAGGCGTACGCTTTCCGACGCTTCATCGACCGACATCGCGAACCCGGATGCCGACATGCTGTCGTCAACTGCGTGGCTCGATTTGTCGAAGGAACCGATTGTTCTCTCCGTGCCCGATACGCGCGGCCGGTATTACGTGATGTCGATGCAAGATGCCTGGACCGATGTCTTCGCATCGCCGGGCAAGCGCGTCACGGGTACAGACAAGGCCGATTTTGCGATTGTCGGTCCGCGCTGGAAAGGAACGCTTCCGGGCGGTGTGGAGGAAGTCAAATCGCCGACCGACATCGTGTGGGTCATCGGACGTACGCAAGTGAACGGCAAGGGCGACATCGCCGCCGTCAACAAGATTCAAGATCAATACAAGCTGACGCCGCTGTCGCGTTGGAGCAAGACGTCCGCTTCGCGCGCGCCTGCAGCCGCGCCCGCACCCAATGCGCGTGTCGACCTCAGGACGCCGCCTGCCGAGCAAGTCGCAAAAATGGATGCCCGGACATTCTTCACGCGCTTCGCCGAGCTCCTTCCCGGCAATCCGCCGACCAAGGACGATGCGCCGATCGTCGAGAAAATGAAGAAGCTGGGCATCGTCGCCGGTCAACCCTTCGATCCGAGCAAGCTCGACGCGCCTACGCTGGAAGGCATCAACGAGGCGCCGAAGGCGACACAGGATGCAATGCTCGCGGCCGCGAAAGGAACCGGCGGCGCCGAGATCAGGAACGGCTGGACGTTTCATCTGGATCTCGGCCGCTATGGGGTCAATTACGGCAAACGCGCGTTCGTTGCATGGCTCGGACTTGGCCCGGACGCGCCGGAAGACGAGATTCAGATGTCGACGCGATTGGACGCCGGCGGCAAACCGCTCGACGGCGCGAACAAGTACGTGCTGCACTTCGACACCGGCAAGATGCCGCCGAGTGACGCGTTCTGGTCGGTCACGCTGTACAACGATAAGAAGCTGCTCGCCGCCAATCCGATCGAGCGCTACGCAATCGGCGATCGGGAGCCGAAGACGAACCCCGATGGATCGCTGGACATTTACATCCAGAACGCCAATCCGGGCCCAGGCAAGGATTCCAACTGGCTGCCGGCGCCGAAAGGCAGCTTCAACTTGATGCTCCGTGTGTATTGGCCGAAGCCGGATTTGCTCGCGGGCCGCTGGGCTCCGCCGCCTGTTCGACCGGCTACCTAGTGCGATCGCGATTCGCGGCTTCTTTCCAAAGCGCCCATGGCCGTTCCAGTTGTCCTTCGTTGGTCTCCATCGTCGCAAGCGCCTCGCCGCTCGACAGATATTCCACATCCCCGAGACGCAACGCATCCGCTAGCAAACGCGCGTTGACCTCGGTATAGATCGCGCGATAGACAGCGTGCTTGAGCGTCGGTCCAACGACGGTCGAGCCGTGACCGCGCATCAGCACGACGTTGCCCCTCCCCAGCGTTTTCGCGAGTGCGACGCCGAGTGCGCCGTTGCGGACTAGCAAGTCGGTCGCATCGCCTGCGAATTCGCGAATCTCGAAGCGCACGGCGCCATCACCCAGAAAGCCGCACATGTGCGAGATCGGCCGAAACTTCACGCTTTTCACCGCGCTGAACGACACGACCGACGGTGAGTGGCTGTGAACGACCGCCGCTACGTCGGGGCGCGCGTGATAGATCGCGCCGTGAATGAAGCGCTCCAGATAGACGCGGCGTGCATCGTCGGTCGTGAGATTACCGTCGAGATCGAATTCCTGAACATCATCGGCGCGGACCAGGGCGGGCGCCATGTTGCGCGCGAGCAAAAAGCGGTCGGGCCGCTTGTCGTGCCGGACGCTCACATGCCCAAACGCATCGACGACGCCTTTGTTGAACAGGATGTGATTGGCATCGACTAAGTCCTCCAACGCTTGCGGGTCGACCGAGGTTGGGCTTGTCATTGCTGCTCGACGCTTTCTCGCCAGAGGCCGAGCGCCTGCTGCATCGGACGATCGGAGAAGCTGAACAGCACGCTGTCCGCGTGCGTTTCGTGACTGACGGGCGACCAGGACGGCACAACGAAAACGTCTTTCGGTTGCCAATCGAAAACGCTGTCGCCGATGCGGGTTCGCCCGTGGCCTTCGACAACGCAATAGACGGTGCCGTCAGTCGAACGATACCGACGACCGTCGAAACCCTGCGGCAAGAGCTGAATGAACGCGCCGATCGTCGGCATCGCCGGTCCGCCCGTCGATGGATTGATGTATTGCATCTTGACGCCATGACACGGATGCCAGCGATCGTTGCGGCGCATCTGCAGAAGTGCTTCACGCGTTCGCGCGTACGGATACGAGAAAATCGGCGTTGTCTTGGAAGAGGGCACGTGATCGACAGGCAACAGGTTGGCGCCGTAGCGGGCGAGCGCGTCGCCTTCCGCCTTGACGACGGGCTGCACTTCGTCGGGGTAGCGCTCAGCGAATCCGGCATCGACGAACGCGACGATCGGAATATCCAAGCCGTCGAGCCAGATCACCGGCACGTCGCCCGGATTGCCGTGATCGTGAAACGTCCATGACGGCGTGATGATGAAGTCGCCCGGATGCATCGTCGTGCGCTCGCCGTCGACGGCCGTGTAAGCGCCATCGCCTTCGACGACAAAACGCAGAGCCGATTGACTGTGACGATGGCTCGGCGCCACCTCGCCGGGAAGAATCAGCTGCAGACCCGCGTAGAGCGTGTGCGTGATCGATGAGGCGCCGCGTAACCCCGGATTCTCGAGCACGAGGACGCGGCGCTCGGCTTCTTTCGCGGTGATGAGCGCTCCGGCTTCGAGCAGATACCGGCGAACAACGGCATAACGCCACAGAGCAGGAACGCAAGGTGTCCGCGGCGTCTGGGGAACGAGATCGCCCAATACTTCCCACAACGGCGACAGATGCTCGCGATCGATCCGTTGATAGAACGCCTTCCGTTCGGCAGTGACTTCGGGTGCAGTGAAAATCATGAATTCAAATCCTCTAGGGTGCGATGCCGTCGTAGAGCCACGCCATGCTCTCGCCGGGTTTACCCGTCGGCGCCGCCTTGAAGAAAATCTCGTTGCGGACGTCGGCCGTCGCTCCACCCGCATGATAGATCTCCCCGAAGAAGCGCGCGGTCAACTGCACGCGGCCCGTTCTCAGGTAGCGCTGTTGCTGATATTTCGAGAACGCGGCTTCGAAATCGCCCGCCGCGGCGGCCACCTCGTCGGCGAGCACATACGCATCCTCGATCGCCATCGCGGCGCCTTGCGCGAGATATTGCAGCATCGGATGCGCGGCATCGCCCAGCAGCGTCACCCGCCCGCGGCTCCAGTTCGATATCGGCTCGCGATCGCACAGGACCCACATGCGCCACGCGTCGATCTTGCCGAGCATTGCCCTCACTTGAGGGTGCGCATGCGCGAAAAACTCCGTCAACTCGCTTGGATCGCCGTAGGTATTCCATCCCTCTTCATACCGATTGCTGTGGAACACTGCGACGAGATTGAGAATATCGCCGTGACGCAGCGGATAATGAACGAAATGGTGTTTCGCGCCCCCCCATAGCACGACCGACGGCGGGCGCCACTCCGCGGGAACTTGATCGATCGGCAATACCGCGCGATACGCGATATGGCCCGACACGCGCGGCGGACCATCATTCAGCAGCTGCGCTCTGACACGCGACCACAATCCATCGGCACCGATCAGCGCCGCGCCTTCATGCGTTTCACCGTTCTCGGTTGTCACGCGCATGCGTTCGCCGTTATCGGCGAATTCCACGACCTTTTGCTGCGGCCGCAGCACGATGCGCGGCGAGCGTTGACAGGCTTCGAGCAATACACGGTGCAGATCGACGCGATAGATCACACCGTAGGGATGCTTGTAGCGGGCGCGAAATGCCGGGCTGCCGACGGCGATGCGCGTGAGCTCGGCGCCCGACGCGCTGTCGCGCATGATCAAAAACTCGGGAAAGAAGGTGAGCGCGCTGATCGCTTCGTCAATTCCCAGGCGCTTGAACATCTGGAATGCGTTGGGACCGATCTGGATACCGGCGCCGATCTCGCCGAACTTCGTCCCTTGCTCGAGGACGCTGCA
>DASPYC010000034.1:0-8924 GCA_035636955.1 Casimicrobiaceae bacterium | reverse complement strand
GACCAACGTCGGTACACCGAGCGCGATCGGCTCGATCAGATTTTGCCCGCCGAGCGGCAGCAGGCTGCCACCGACGAACGCAACGTCGGCCGCAGCGTAGTAGGCGAACATTTCGCCGATCGAATCACCGAGCATGACGCTTGTGCCCGGGGGAACGCGTCCATTTTCGCTGCGGCGGACGAATGCAACGTCCCGCGAGCGCAGGAGTTGTGCGACGGTTTCGAAGCGCTGCGGATGGCGCGGGACGATGATTGTGAGCGTGTTCGCAGGCAACGGGCGCCCGGCGGTTCCGGCAAGCGCGTCCAAGATCAATGTTTCTTCACCCTCGCGCGTCGATCCGGCAACCCATATGGGCCGGCCGTTGGCGCGAGTACGAAACTCGCGACCGAGCGAACGCTCCGCCTCCGGAATAACGATGTCGAACTTCAAATTGCCGACGATCGCCACCTCGCGGGCGCCAAGAGCGGTCAAGCGTTGCGCATCGGACGATGTTTGCGCTGCGACGCCCGCAAACGATTGCAGCATAGAGCGCGAAAGGGACGCGATGCGCGCATATCCTGCGGCGGATCGTGCGGACAAGCGCGCGTTGACGACAAACAGCGGCACGCCGCGGCGGCGACACTCTGCAGCGAGATTCGGCCACATTTCCGTTTCGATCAATATGCCAGTCTGCGGGGCGAAATGGTCGAGAAACGCGCGCACGGCGAAAGGCGCGTCGTAGGGAAGCCACGCCTGAATCACGCGGTCACCGTATAGCGCGCGCCCCGTTTCGCGTCCCGTTGCGGTCATGTGCGTCAGCATCACCGTTGCAGTGGGCCGTTCGCGCGTGATGTGCTCGATCAGCGGCGCGGCGGCGCGCGTTTCGCCCAGCGATACCGCGTGAATCCAGATAATGTCGCCGACGCGGCGCGGTGAGTCACGCCGATACCATCCGAAGCGCTCGCCGATGTGCGCGCGATACCCGGGCTCGCGCCGACCGCGCCACCATAATCGCAGCGGCAGAAAAGGCAAGGCAAACCACCAGAGCAACGTGTAAAGCTTGAGTGCCATTCCGCTGAGTCAATAGTGTGGTCGCCGGCGAAGCAGCGCGCCTGTCGCCGCGATCACGATTTCGACCGAAGGTATGTTCCCTTCGCTGCCGAGATCGCGCGCGTGCGTACCGGCGCAGCTCACGCCGTGCACCGTGGGATCGGTGGCTAAAAACAAACCAACCGTCGGCGTTCCAAGCGCTGCTGCTAGATGCGTGAAGCCGGTGTCGATGCCGACGACGGCATCGGCCCGCGCGAGTGTTGCCGCGGCCTCCGGCAGCGAGAGCCAAGGCGGAACGACTGCGCGATCGTGGCCGCTGGCGAGTCGTCGGCTGCGATCCTCTTCGCTGTGCGTGCCCCATGGCAACACGGTTGCGTAGCCGGCACCGGTGAAATGCGCGACCAGCGCTCGCCAATGTTCTTCGGGCCACAGTTTTTCTGCGCGACTTGTCGCATGAAGCAGAACGGCGTAAGGCCGCTCGGGAATTGCAGGCGCCGCCACCGGTGGGACGATGTGCCAGCGCGGCGGGCCGTTCAGCGCGTATCCGAGTGCGGAGGCGGCCAAGTTGCGGCAGCGCTCGACGAAGTGCAGGTTGCGAGGCACACGATGGTGAACATCATGCGCGAACGTGGCGATGGGCTCGCGGACGCTGCGCCGATCGAAGCCGTGGCGGCGCCCGCGCGCGGCGCGCGCGATCAGCGCGCCTTTGATTTGTTCCTGCAAGTCGAGGATCGCCGCATATCGATCTGTCTTGAGCGCGCGCCGAAAGGCAACGATCTCCCGCCACGTCATTCGCGACAGCGGCGCTTGCCGCCAGCGGCGCAAGGCGAAGGGTACGACGCGGCGTATGTCCGGGCACATGTCGATGAGCGGCACGAAACCGCGCTCGGCGACCCAATCGATCGCAAGCTCAGGCTTGTGCCGCCGAATGTCGGAGGCGATCGCAAGTGCGTAAACGATATCGCCGAGCGACGAAGGTCGGATGACCAGGACGGCGCTCATTGATGGACCCCCACGCTTGCGAACCGACTGGTGTAGCAATAACTCACCTTGCAGGTCCAAGGAGGTCGAGGAAGCCGCAAGCGTGGGATCCTCAAGTAAACTTGCGGCACTGCGCGCGGTGCCGCTGAGGCAGGACAAAGCGCGCGAGTTCGATCCGACATCAGCCGCGAGCCCGCATGTCCGCCAAACTCCCCTTGTCACTGGTGGTGATCACGCGCGACGCCGCCGTCGACATCGCCGATTGCGTTGCATCCGCATCGTTCGCTGCGGAAACGATCGTCGTCGATTCGGGCAGCCGCGATGATACCGTAGAAGTCGCCCGCCGCTCGGGCGCGCGAATCATCGAGCGCGAATGGATGGGATTCGGACCCCAGAAGCAGTTTGCCGCTTCCCAAGCCACGAATGATTGGGTGCTCTGCATCGACGCCGACGAGCGCGTGTCGCCGGCGCTCGCTGCATCGATTGCCGCGCTATTCGCCGAAGGATCGCCGCGCGCGTGCGCCTACGCGATCGCGCGGCGTAATCGTTTTCTCGGTCGCTGGCTTTCGCACGGCGAAGGCTACCCCGACTGGACGGTACGCCTGTTCGACCGCCGGCGCGCGCGCTGGTCAGAGGATGCTGTGCATGAACGCGTGATCGCGGATGGCCCCGTGGGGCGTCTTCCGGGCGACTTGATGCATGCATCAGCGGAATCGCTCGACGCCTATATCGCGAAGCAAAACCGCTACACGTCGTTGCAGGCCGCAGCGCTGCATGCCAGCGGCAGCAGAGCCGGCGCAATGCATCTCGCCTTATCACCGCTTGCGCGGTTCGTTCGCTTCTACGTCCTGAAGCTCGGTTTTCTCGACGGTGCTGCGGGTTTCGCGCACATCGCGATCGGTGCGTTCGCCAGCTTTCTCAAGTACGCGAAATTGCGTGCGCTCGACGCCGAAGCACGCAGCCGATGACCAAGGCAGCTCTCGACGGCCAGCGTGTGCTCGTCACCGGCGCAGCCGGATTTATCGGCATGCATACGGCGAGCGCGCTCCTCGACATCGGCGCGGAAGTGACGGGCATCGACAATTTCGATCCGTACTACGATGTTCGCCTCAAGGAGGCGCGCGTCGGCACGCTGGCGGACCGCACCGGCTTCACGTTTGCGCGCGTGGATTTGGCGGATGAGGGCGCGACCGCGCGCCTCTTCGGCGACGGGAATTTCGACAGCGTTGTGCACCTGGCCGCCCAGCCTGGCGTTCGCTATTCGCTCGTCAATCCCGGCGCCTATGTGCGTAACAATGTCGTCGCCTTCGGCCACGTGCTCGAAGCGTGTCGCCACGCGCATATTGCGCACCTCGTCTACGCATCGTCGTCATCGGTCTATGGCGCGAATCACACACTGCCATTTTCCGAGGACCAATCCGTTGACCATCCGTTGAGCCTGTACGCCGCGACGAAAAAGGCGAACGAGCTGATGGCCTATACGTATAGTCATCTGTATCGACTGCCGGCAACGGGCCTGCGCTTCTTTACCGTTTATGGCCCTTGGGGCAGACCCGATCAGGCGCCGATGTTGTTTACGAAGGCAGTCCTGGCGGGAGAGCCCATCGTCGTGTTCAACCACGGCAACATGCAACGCGATTTTACTTACGTCGACGATATCGTCGAGGGGATATTGCGCGTCATCAGCCAACCGCCCGCCGCCGATGGCGAGGGCGCGCCCTACGCGATCTACAACATCGGCAACCATGAAGCGGTGCCGCTCGAAACGTTCATCGCGACGTTGGAGCGACTACTCGGACATGCGGCCGTGCGCGATTACCGGCCGCTACAGCCCGGCGACGTGGTCGCCACCTACGCGGCAATCGATCGGCTGCATCAGGCAACGGGATTCGCACCGCACACACCGCTCGATGTGGGCCTCGCGCGCTTCGTCGAGTGGTATCGGGAGTTCTACTGCTAGAATCGCGACGCATTCAACACTCGCGTCGACCATGATTCTCGTCACTGGCGGCGCCGGCTTCATCGGCGCCAATTTAGTTCTCGACTGGCTCGCGCAGGAAGGCGAGCCCGTCGTCAATCTCGATGCGCTGACCTACGCCGGCAATTTGGGTAATCTCGCATCGGCCGCGGGTAGTTCGCTACATGTTTTCGTTCGAGGCAACATCGGCGACCGGGCGCTCGTGGGATCGTTGCTCGCGCAGCATCGCCCGCGCGCGATCGTGAATCTGGCTGCGGAAACGCATGTCGACCGTTCGATTGTCGGACCGGTGCCGTTCATCGAAACCAACGTCGTCGCGACGTGCTCGCTGCTCGAAACGGTCAAGCAGTGGTGGGCGACTCTGCCGGTGTCCGAGCGCAGTGCATTTCGCTTTCTGCACGTGTCGACCGACGAGGTATTTGGATCGCTCGAAGCGATGGCGCCGCCCTTCACCGAAGCAAGCGCGTACGAGCCGAACAGCCCCTATTCGGCGTCGAAGGCCGCATCCGACCATTTTGTGCGCGCTTACCACCACACCTACGGCTTGCCGACGCTCACGACGAATTGCTCGAACAACTACGGCCCTCGTCAGTTTCCGGAAAAACTGATTCCTCTGACGATCGTTAACGCCCTCGCCGGCAAACCGGTGCCGGTTTATGGTGATGGACAGAATGTTCGCGATTGGCTCTACGTCGGCGACCATTGTGCGGCGGTTCGCAAGGTGCTCGCGCACGGCCGGCCCGGCGCAACCTACAACGTCGGCGGCAACGCCGAAATGAAGAACGTCGATGTCGTCCGCAGCATTTGCACCGTGCTGAGCGAGCGTAGACCGGGTCGGGATTACCTGAGGCAGATCGCGTTCGTTCGTGATCGACCGGGTCACGATCGCCGCTATGCGATCGACGCGACGCGCGTTCGCAACGAGCTTGGCTGGACACCCAGCGAATCGTTCGCGTCGGGAATTCGGCGCACGATCGGCTGGTACCTCGACAACGAAGACTGGCTCGCCGCGGTGACGAGCGGCGCTTATCACGATTGGGTGTCGCTGCAGTACGCGGCGATCGCGTAACGAGAATGACCACGAACCGATGAGCGCCACCGGGCCGTCCCAAGGCGCGAATTACTCCCCCTCCGGGGGCAGCGCAGCGGCTGCATTGGCCACTGGGGCCGCAAGCGTGGGGGGACTCGTCAG
Organism: Casimicrobiaceae bacterium; assembly: GCA_035636955.1. Lineage (GTDB taxonomy): Bacteria > Pseudomonadota > Gammaproteobacteria > Burkholderiales > Casimicrobiaceae > VBCG01. Next base: position 3,744 of record DASPYC010000034.1, on the reverse strand, counting down.
ACGAAAAGGCATCATTCTTGCCGGCGGATCCGGAACGCGGTTGTATCCGGTCACGCAAGTGATCTCAAAGCAGCTTCTGCCGGTGTACGACAAGCCGATGATCTACTATCCGCTGTCGACGCTGATGCTCGCCGGGATCCGCGACATTCTCTTGATTTCGACGCCCGACGATACGCCGCGCTTCACTCAGCTTCTCGGCGACGGCGAGCGGTGGGGGCTTAATCTGTCATACGCCGTGCAACCGTCACCGGACGGGCTCGCGCAGGCGTTCATCATCGGGCGCGACTTCCTCGGCGGCGACCATTCCGCTTTGGTTCTCGGCGACAACATTTTTTACGGGCACGATCTGCAGTCGCAGCTCGATCGCGCGCGCGAAAAGCCGCGTGGCGCGACGGTGTTCGCGTATCCCGTCGCCGACCCGGAGCGTTACGGCGTTGCGGAGATCGATGCACATGGTCGCGTGGTGTCGCTCGAAGAGAAGCCGAGTGCGCCGCGCTCGCGCTACGCCGTGACCGGTTTGTACTTCTACGATCCGCGAGTGACCGATATTGCAACTAGTCTCAAGCCGTCGGCGCGTGGCGAGCTCGAGATCACCGATATCAATCGCCATTACCTCGAGCTCGGCGAGCTGGAGTGCGAGGTTATGGGTCGCGGAATGGCTTGGCTTGACACGGGCACGCACGAATCGCTGCTCGCGGCGTCGCAATACATCGAGACGATCGAGCGCCGGCAGGGGCTCAAGATCGCGTGTCCCGAAGAGATCGCGTACCGGATGGGGTACATCGATGCGACGCGGCTCGAGCAACTCGGCAGCGCGCTGGCGCGCAACGGCTATGGGCGCTATCTGCTCGGCCTGCTGCGCGACCCGGTCGTGCGTTGACGATGCAAGTCACGCCGACTGCAATCCCGGATGTCAAGCTGATCGAGCCGAAAGTCTTCGGCGACGCGCGCGGATTTTTCTTCGAAAGCTATAACCGGCTCTCGTTCTCGACGGTAGGTCTCGGCGCCGAATTCGTGCAGGATAATCACTCGCGCTCGCACCGCGGCGTTTTGCGTGGGCTGCATTATCAAATTGAGCACGCGCAAGGCAAGCTCGTGCGGGCGATCGCCGGCGCGGTGTTTGATGTGGCCGTCGACTTGCGACGCGGCTCACCGACGTTTGGCGAGCATGTCGCGATCGAGCTTTCTGCCGAAAACAAGAAAATGCTGTGGATACCGCCTGGTTTCGCGCATGGATTCATTGTTGTGTCGGAGGCCGCCGAGTTCGTATACAAGACGACCGACTACTGGTACCCGGAGCATGAGCGCACATTGCTTTGGAGCGATCCCGCGTTGCGCATTCGCTGGCCTGTCGCGGGTGCGCCCATCGTCACACCGCGCGATGCCGCGGGATCGTCGCTTGCCGCAGCCGAAACCTATCCGTAAAGTGACGCCGTCGCCGACAATTCTCGTCACAGGCGCACGTGGCCAGCTTGGCCGAGAATTGGCGGTTGCGCTCGCTGCGCTGGGTGGCAACGTCATCGCGCTCGATCGGACGGCTCTCAACCTCGCCGACCGCGACAGTGTCGTCAAGACGGTTCGCTCGATCGCGCCGGGGCTCATTGTCAACGCGGGCGCCTACACCGCGGTTGATCGCGCCGAGCAGGAGCGCGATCTCGCATTTGCCGTCAACGAGAATGCACCGGCAATTCTCGCTTTAGAAGCGAAACGCCTGAATGCCGTCGTGATTCATTATTCGACCGATTACGTCTTCGATGGCACGCAACGAACGCCCTACGATGAAAACGTGACGCCGAATCCGCTGAATGCCTATGGTGAAAGCAAGCTTGCTGGCGAACGCGCAATCGTCGCGTCCGGGGCGTCGGCGATCGTGTTACGCACGAGCTGGATTTACAGCCTTCGCGGCCACAACTTTTTGCTGACGATTCGCCGTCTCGCGTCCGAACGTGACGAATTGCGAGTCGTGGCCGACCAGACCGGCGTGCCGAATTGGGCGCGAGCGCTGGCAAATGCAACCGCCACGCTCGTCGGCCGGGGAATCCCTTATCTTGCCGATCGAGCGGGCCTATACCACATGAGCTCGCGCGGTCACACGACGTGGTACGAATTTGCGCAGGCGATCGTGGGCCATCGAGCACGCGCGCGGATTGTTCCGATCACAACGGCCGAATATCCGACGCCCGCGCGGCGGCCGGCCTACGGCGTTCTGAATTCAGCCAAGTTCGAGCAGACGTTCGGACTCACATTGCCGCATTGGGAAACGGCTTTGCAATCTTGTGTAACAAGTCCGGAGGAACCGCGTCTCTCATCGGCGGTCGGATGAGCGCCGCAACACCGCTCGGCCCCCCAACGGCACAGACCGTCGGATGGTCGGCGTTGAGCGGGCTTAACACGTTACAGTAAGGGCGAAACGGTGCGGCGCCGCCTGTCGCAAACCGACGACACCCATGATCTGCATTCAGGAGAAAGCATGATTCACGTCCGGCCGCGCGCTCACTTACTCGCGCTGTTGTTGCCCTCGTTCGTTGTTTCGGGACTGGCCCATGGCGCAGCAGCCATTACTTCCGTGCCGCCCGCTGAACATAAGTCGGTGCCTGAAAAAAAGGCAGCTGCCGCGTTCATTCTATCTTCGATCGCGCCAGCGGCACGGATCGCCTTGCCGGCGCCAACCGGTGCTGAGCGAGATCTCGTTAAGGCCCGCAATGCCAAATTGGCGACAACGAAAAAAGAGCTCGCCAAAGGTGTAAAAGGACGCCCGCTCGCGATCGGGTACGGGCGCGGTATTCCGGTCGCGTCGCAAAGGATCGCGGTGGCCTCACTTCCATGGCAAACGCTTGCGGACGGGACACGCGCCGCAAAGTTGCAAATCGTCTCGCCGGATGCCGCTGCGTTGCGCGTCGCGCTGCAAATGTCCGCCACTGATCCTGACTTGTCCGTGCGATTCTCGGGAAATGCGCCCAACGCGGAAGTGTTTGGGCCGATTCCAGCAAACACGATCGCGGATGACACCGCGCGCTTCGGCATGTTTTGGTCCCCGACGCTCGACGGCGATGTTGCGACCATTGAATTCCACGCCGATGCCGGCGCCAAGATCGGCGGCGCGACGCTCGTCGTACCGCGCATCGCACATCATTTGATCACCGGTGCGGCGCTTAAATCGCTCGACATGAAGACGGTCAGCGATATCGGAACCTCAGGCACATGCAACATCGACGTCGCGTGCGTCACCCCGCAGACAACGGCGTTCGTCAACAGCACGAAATCGGTCGCGCAAATCCTGTTCACGCAGGAGGACGGCGTTTCGTACCTCTGCTCGGGAACGCTCCTCAACGACTCGATCACGACCGGCTCGCCTTATCTCTTCACGGCCAATCACTGCATCAATTCAGCGTTCGCTGCGCGCACGCTCAACACTTTCTGGTTCTTCGATGCCGTCGCGTGCGGCAATCACACGACGATTCCCGCCTATGTACAGCAAACCGCCGGCGCGACGCTGCTCGCGCGAAGCGAGGACTGGGACTGGGCGCTCGTTCGTCTCAACGCAGCGCCGCCTGCCGGCGCGTTCTTTTCTGCGTGGCGCAGCGACCCGGTCGGAGCGGGCGCCACCGTTTCGGTGATCCATCATCCGGAGGGCGACCTAAAAAAGTGGGCGCTCGGAACATCACCCGGTTACCAAACCTATAGCGATGGCTCGAGTTTCATCCAGGCGCAGTACGCGCAGGGGACAACGGAGGGCGGCTCGAG
>DASPYC010000033.1:0-4022 GCA_035636955.1 Casimicrobiaceae bacterium | reverse complement strand
CGATGCGCCCATCGACGTCCGCTTTCGTCAGCGGCGCCGGGGCGCAACCGCACAGCAGCGAAAAACCGCTCAAGCCCGCGACAATGAACGGGGTTTTCATGGCGCCTCCTCCTTGCATAAACATCATAGGCAACACTCTTATTTCTGGTCAAGGCCGCGCGTCGAAAGTGTTGCACTTGCGCAAATCGCCCGAATCGAATCCCACCTTGAACCAGCGCATCCGTTGCTGGGCGGAGCCATGCGTGAAGGACTCCGGCACCGCGTACCCTTGCGCGCGCTTCTGAATCTGGTCGTCGCCGACGGCAGCGGCGGCGCGCAACCCTTCCTCGAGATCGCCAGCTTCGAGCAAGTTGCGCTTCTGTGCGAAAAATCCCCATACGCCGGCGTAACAGTCGGCTTGAAGCTCGAGGCGCACCGACATGTCGTTGCGGCTTCGCGTGTCCATCCGTTGCGACTGCGCGTCGAATTGCTGCATCGTGCCGAGCAGGTTTTGCACGTGATGGCCGACTTCGTGCGCGATCACGTACGCCTGCGCGAAATCGCCGGGCGCTCCGAATCGATTGTGAAGGTCCTGAAAAAACGACGTATCCAGGTAAAGCGCTCGATCGCCTGGACAGTAGAACGGTCCGACAGCCGCGCTCGCCGTCCCGCAAGCGGACCGCGCGCCACCGCGAAACAGGACGAGCTTCGGCGGCTCGTAGCGCGAGCCGCCAGCCTTGAAGACCGCCGACCAGACGTCCTCCGTATCGCCTAACACGCGCGCGCTGAATTCGGCGTCCTGACTTTTGAGCGGCGCTTGCGTTTGGGCGCCAGGTCCCGGGCGAGTTTGAGGGCCATATCCGGGTGCCGGCTGCTGCTGTTGCGGTGCGGGACCAGGGCCACCGCTGATGACGCCCAATATCTCGAGCGGATTGATCCCGAAGAGCCAGCCGCCGATCAGAATGAGGATCAGCGATCCGAGGCCGAGCCGCATGCCGCCGCCCAACGGAAAGCCGCCGCCGGGGCCGGGTGTTCCGGTGCGGTCCTCGACATTCTCGCTTTGCCGCATGTCGCCCCAGCGCATGGTTACCTCCTCGTGGGAGTTGTTCAGAGGTTCCTTAGGGCTTCAACGCCCGATAGAGAAGCGGAAGGCTCACGTCCATCCGGTAATCGATCGACGAATGATTGTCGTCGAACTCCTCATAAACGTGCGGGACGCCCGCTTTGGCGAATCGCTTAGACAAGATACGCGCGCCATAATGCAAATAGTATTGGTCGCGCCAACCGCAATCGATGTAGATCAGTCGGAGCGTCTTCAGGTTGGCTTTGTACGACGGCACCATGTTGACCGGATCGTGCTTCTGCCATTGCTTCCACCGTGCGGCGATGACTTCGCCGGTTTCGAGATTGAAGGGCAAGCGGAATCCCAGCGGCGCTTTCGGATCGGGGTCGTAGGTTGCCGCCATCGCGAGATTCATCAGCGCGTGCGCTTCGCTGTCGGAAAGCTTTTCCTTTTCCCAAACGAATTCGAGAAAACGACGTGCACGACCATCGTCGATGCCACGATCCGCGCCGCGTTCGTCCTTCAACACATCCGTGCGACCGGGCATGCGCCGACGCTTGCGGAAGCGATCGAGCTCGTTCAGCGTGCGCGGCCAATCGGTCAGATAGCAGAAATCGAACAGCGCATCGCCCGAGTGGCTCGCAACGGCGCCCCAGCAGTGCGGATAGCGCATGCCGTGAACGATCGCGCCATATCCGCCGGACGATTTGCCAAACACGCCGCGATGCTCGCGCGAGGCCAGCGTGCGGAATTCGCGGTCGATTAATGGAACGATCTCGTCGGTCAAGTGATCGGCGTAGCGGCCCATCGCCGACGTGTTGACGTACTGATTGCCGCCCAAGCTCGTGAAACAGTCGGCAAATACGACGATGCACGGACCCATTTTGTGTTCATGCGTGAGCCGCGCGACGCGTTCGGGCACGTTCTCGTCGAACGGCCGCCAGTTTAGATGCGCGAGTCCCGAGCCCGTGTAACCCACAAGATCAAACAACACCGGGTAGCGCTTGCCGCGCCCGGTTGTTCTTCCGCGTATGACGCCGGCGTCGTACCCGGGCGGCAGCCAAACGCCGACCTTGCGCACGTGCGGATCCCCGAGCGGGTTGCCGGTGAGGATCTTCGAATCGTACTCGAGCACGATCGTCGTGCCCGGCGCGGGAGAGGGACGCTTGCGAGCCATGCTTGGCGCGATTCTCGCCGATCCACGCCCTCGGCGCCAATCGCGGCGATTTCAAGCGTGCGGAAGGCAACATCAAGCCAACTGAGCGAGCGTCTCTTCCTGGTTCGCCAAGGCGTGGGCGGCTGCCGCCACGACGGCTGCGATACGGCCCACATCCCGTAATTGCAGCACCGACATTCCGCCGTCGCGCAACAGCTTGTAGTGCGACTTCACGCAAAATTCGCACTTGCCGACAATCGATGCCGCGAGCGAGTAAAGCTCGAAGCTGCGCCGGTCGACGCCCCCATACGTCGCGTACGCGTTCATCCGTAGCTCCGCACGCGCAGCGGCGAGCTCGGGATCTCCTGCCATTTCGACGAACGGATACCAGACGTTGTTCATCGCCATCAGGCTTGCCGCCGTGAGCGCCGCTTCGGCGTGCTTCGCCTCGATGGCTTCGTTTGACCGAAGCGCCTCGATCAACGCCGGCGATTTGGCCGCGTACGCTGCGGCGAGCGCTGTCCCTACCGCTTCGGCGGGCGCGAGGCTTCCTCGAAACAGAACCGCATCGAGATTGAGCTTGACGTCCTTCGCGTACGCCGGCAGACGATCTTTGATTGCTTGCAATGCGTCCATCGGTCATTCCTTCTGGTCGATGATTGGGACGATCAAAGCGTGGCGGCGCCGACGGCGCGGTTGCACGGACAGAGCTCATCCGTCTGCAGGCCGTCGAGGACGCGCAGAATCTCGTCTGGATTGCGGCCGACGTTCAGATTGTTGACGGACACGTGCTGAATCACATTGTCGGGATCGACGACAAACGTTGCGCGAAGTGCCACGCCTTCGTTCGGATCGCGCACGCCCAGCTGGTCGACGAGCGAGCCCGTCACGTCGGCGAATTGCCAATGATTGAGGCTATGGAGGTCGCGGTGATCGCGCCGCCAGCCGAGTTTGGCGAACTCGTTGTCCGTCGAGCCGCCCAAGACGATGGCATCGCGTTCTTCGAAGTCCTTCGCGATCTTGGCGAAACCGACAATCTCGGTCGGGCAGACGAATGTGAAGTCCTTCGGATAGAAGTAGATAACCTTCCACTTGCCCGGGAACGATTGCTCGGTGATCGGCTCGAATGCGGAGACGCCGTTCTCCTCGTGATGATTGAAGCCCGGCTTCACACCGACGACGTTGAATGCGGCGACTTTCTGGCCTACGGTTTTCATGCTGCTTTCCTTTCACGCGATGGTTGGTCGACGCTTTGAATGGTAGGGGCGGGACGACGATAACTCAAGTTTATTATTACTATCGTAGTGTTAGTCTAAGGCTATCGATTGCGGGAAGTGGGTTAGAGTTACGTTGGGGTTCGCAATGACCAACCGATACCGGCTCTACTATCCAGCGTTGATCGTCGCTGCGTTGTCCGCGCCGCCGAGTGCGAGCGCGAGCGTGCCGACGCTCTCGGATTGCCTCGAAGCATCCGACTTCATCGCCAATGCCGCGTTATCGCGCGACAACGGCATGACGCGCGCCGCATTCATCACCCGTCTTACCGGCGACTTCGCAGCGATTCGCGCGTTTCCGGCCGAGCTCCGCTGGTTTGTCAGGGATGAAGACGACGAGCGCTTTCTCGAAAATGCCGCGGAGCGCGTCTTCGATGTGCCGTCGACACCTGCCGATCACCGCCGCGAATTTCTGCGGGCCTGCTTCGAGCGGCTGACGATCTGAACGAGTGAGCGCGGCCCGGGCCGCGTCTCGTCGAGCTAGAATGCGGGCCGGCGTTGCGCCCGATGTCGGCTCGCACGCCCTTCGACATGGGGCCGGGACAACTAG
>DASPYC010000032.1:0-5928 GCA_035636955.1 Casimicrobiaceae bacterium | reverse complement strand
CCCCGCGAGCGCAACCCTGCAAAGCGGCGGCGGCGGCGGCGGCAGCGTTGCGGTCACTGCGGCGGCGGGTTGTAGCTGGACGGCGGTGAGCAACGTTCCGTGGATCACGATCACGGGAGGAACGCCGGGGAGCGGCGCCGGGACCGCGACGTATGCCGTCGCGCCGTATACCGGTCATCCGAAATATCGGAACGGTACGGCGACGATTGCGGGACAGACGTTCTCCGCCAAGCAATCCAAGTGACGGACACGCAGTTTGCCGCTACGTGTGGGATGACAAAGCGAATTGCATCCACGGGATCACGATATCGCGCGCGACCATACAATATCGATGGCACCGGAGAATCGCCAATGGACAGTTGCGAGCATTTCGATCAGATTCGCCCCGTGACGCCGCGGGCTAACGGCTGCGAGGAGTGCCTGCGCAGTGGCGACGATTGGGTGCATTTGCGCCTGTGCTTGAGCTGCGGGCATGTCGGCTGTTGCGACGATTCGAAGAACAAGCACGCAAGCGTGCATTTTCGGGAGACGCATCATCCGATCCTGCGCTCGTTCGAGCCCGGCGAGACCTGGGGCTGGTGCTTCGTCGACGAGGCGTTTTTCGACGAGATGCCGGATGGTTTGACGGGATTCTTGTAAGTACCCCGTCGCGCAAACCCCGCCGCGCACGCCGATTGCAAGCCATGATTACCGCTGAACAGCTGAAGGCCGTCCCGCTGTTGGCCGGTCTTCCCGAACGCGAGCTCGAAGTCATCGCATCGCGGTCGGCCGACATCTATCTGCGTCCGAACGATTGGCTGATTCAGGAGGGCGAGGTTCCGGCATTTTTCATCGTGTTGTCCGGAAGGATAACGGTCTCGAAGTTCGTCGGCGGCATCGAACGGGTCATCAACACCTACCTTCCCGGCGACCATGCCGGCGAGGTGCCGCTTTTGCTTGGCTCGCCCGCAATTGCAAGCTTGCGGGCGTCTCAACCCACGCGCGTCTGTCGCTTGGAGCCCGCGGATTTTCGGGAGTTGATTGCGGCATGCGCCCAACTCAACGCGCAACTGATGCGGACGATGGCGACGCGCATCGGACATCTGCAACAGGTGACCGCCGAGACGCCGGTCGCGACGGTGAGGCTCATCGGCCATCGCTTCGATCTTGCCTGCCATGCGCTGCGCGATTTTCTCGCACGCAATCGCGTGTCATTCCGCTGGAACGATATTCATGATCCCGAGGCTCGCACCGGGCTCGCCGCGACGCCAGAGCCCACCGAAGCGTATCCCGTCGTCGTACTGCCCGACGGCCAGCGGCTTACGACGCCGACATTTCGGACAGTCGCCGAGCGGCTCGGTCTCCAAACGAGTCCGTCCCATGGTCGCTACGACGTTGCCATCGTCGGCGCGGGACCTGCCGGCTTGGCGGCGGCCGTTTATGGCGCTTCGGAAGGCCTTGGCACCATCCTGATCGAGCGCCACGCGCCGGGCGGACAGGCGGGAACATCGTCGCGCATCGAAAACTATTTGGGCTTTCCCACGGGCATTGCCGGCGACGACCTCGGCAATCGCGCTTTGCAACAGGCGAAGCGCTTCGGCGCCGAGATCATCGTCGCGCGCGAAGTCGTCGGCATCGCGGCCGATGCAACGCAATCGAAACGCTCGATTCAGCTCGACGGTGGCAACCACATCGAAACGCAGACGATCATCGTCGCCAACGGCGTGGCGTGGCGCAAGCTCGAAGTCGTCGGCGCCGAAGGGCTTGTCGGCCGCGGCATCTACTATGGCGCAGCACGAACGGAAGCAGCCGAGACGCGCGGACTCGATATTTTTCTCGTCGGCGGCGGCAATTCGGCGGGTCAGGCGGCCATGTTCTTCGCCGACTACGCGCGCACGGTCACGATACTGATTCGCGCGCCGTCGCTCACGACCAGCATGTCGCATTACCTGATCGAGCAGCTCGCCACGAAGTCGAACGTCAAGGTCGAAGCGATGAGCCAGATAGTGGCGGTCGAAGGAACCGAGCATCTCGAAGCAATCGTCATCGAGGATCGTCGCAGCGGTTTGCGTCGACGGGCCGAAACGCAGGCGCTGTTCGTGTTCATCGGCGCCGATGCCGAGACATCGTGGCTTCCGCCCACGGTGATTCGCGACAAACGAGGGTATATCTGTGCGGGACGAGACGTCCTCGACCTCGTCGCACAACGGCAGGGATCATGGCCACGGAAGCGCGATCCGTTCCTCTTGGAGACCAGCGTGCCGGGAATCTTCGCCGCCGGCGACGTGCGTCACGGCTCGATCAAGCGCGTGGCTTCCGGCGTGGGCGAAGGCAGCATGGCCATCGCCTTCGTTCACCAATATCTTGCCGAGATGGCTTAGACGCGTACGCCGTCAGGCGCGCAGCAGCCCGAGCCGCGCGAACTGCTCCAGCACGTAATCCACGAATGCGCGAGCCTTACTCAAGTCGTGATCGAAAACGGGACCGTTCATCGCGCTCGCCAGCGCCGATCGATCGCGCGTTCCATCCAGCAGCATCAGCAATCGCCGCGCCTCCCCGTCGGGCATTCGCACGCGCATATGCAACAGCGTCGTTACCTCCTCGTTGCTGCGCGCCTGCATCCGCGCGAGAGGACTCGCCGACGGCCGCTGCGTCACCGTTGCGGTGAGTTGTGGGGGATGGACGTGCAAGGTCACGATGGACGCCACAAACGCATCGGCAAGAATCGCTTCGAGCGGACGCTGCAGCGGACCGGCGCCCCCGCGCAGCGCTTCGACGGCGATTGCACCGGGTGAGCGCTGCACGAGCGTATCGAGGAGTCCGCGCACCGGCCCATTTTCGCCATTGGCCGGATCAAGTCCGCGGGCCAAATCGCCGACCTTGCCCGCCTCCGCCGCGCGCAGCAGCGAAGGATCCGCCGACGCATGCATTGCGGTGACACTCCGAGGATGCAGCGTCATCTCGGCTTCCGCCTTGCCCCGTTGCAACAGCGATTGACGAAACCGGCGTAGCCGAACGAAGTCGAGATATTGCTCGCGCGATAGTGGGTCCAGCGTGGACAGGAACGCGCGTGCGTCCGCAGACACACCGGCTGCGCTCATCGAATGCAGATCGCTTTCGGCCAGATATTTGAGACCGAAGCGCTCCGCATGCGCGACGAAATCACGAAAATAGAACGGCTCGTTCGGCACGGCCAGATCGTCGTGACAGAGCGCGCTGTCGCTCCGCTGCGCGATTGCGCGAAATTCGGCGCGCACCGCTTCGTCGCCGTCGTGCCCTGCCTTGCCGCCGTCGGCGAGAATCCGTGCGAGCTTGCGGGCTTCGGTAAGGCGCACACGCGGATCCTCGATGGGATCGACATGCGCATGCAGGATCTCCCATGCGGCCTGTCTCACGCGGCAACCCGGCAGCGCATTGAAGCTCACGAACATGATGCCATTTGGAGAAAGCCGCGTGCTCGCCAGCGCAAACAGCGCGTCGCGAACGTGTGCGGGCACCCACGAATAAACACCATGCGCGATGATGTAGTCGAACGTTCCGTGGGACGGCGAGAGCGCCGACAGATCTTCGTCCACGAGTGTGATGTTCGACAACGCGAGCTCGGCAATCATCCGGCGTCCGGCATCGAGCGCGCGCGCGGAAAGATCGCAACCGACGAATTCCGCGCTCGGCAAGCCGAGCGCCATCGGAATCAGATTGGCACCGTCGTTACAGCCGACTTCGAGGACGCGGCATTGCGCGACGTCCGGCGGATGCTTGCCGAGGAACGTCGCCACCGTCGCCAGGCGATCCGGAAGCGTCACCGGATGCGGAAGCGCAGCATACGGAATTTCGTCGTAGCGCGCGGCCAGCGCGGCGTTGCTCGTGTCCAGCACGTTGCGAGTCTCGATCAAGGCAGAAACTGATACGGCGGCAATGTGGACAGGCGCGGATCGTCGCGCGGCCCGCCGGTTGTGAAGTGATACAGGCTTTGCCAGCGATGATCGGCGATGCCCAGGAGATCGTGCATTTCGTCGTCGAAGAAGCAGCCGATGCCGGTCGAGCGAACGCCGGCCGCTTCCGCCTCCAGATACAGGGCGTGACCCAACATGCCGCATTCCCAGAACATGCGACGATAGCGCCACGGTTCGTCGAACGATCGCTCGACAGGCGCCAACATGCCCAATGCGAAACACGAGTCTGCTGCGATGTTCTGGTGACAGCAAATCAATTTTGCGATTTCGCGAAGCTCGTAGGGCAGCAGCAGGTAGAGCGGCAGATGACCAGGTCCCCGTTTCTCCCATAACCATTCCAGCCGCAGCGATTGCCGCAAATCGGAAAGTGCGGCGCCCTCGCGCAGCAGCATGTACAAACCCGCGTCGAGCCCGCTCACCCGATGGACCAACAAGGCCACGTGAATGCTTGGCGAAGAATCGAGCGCATTCCAGGGCGGCGTGTTTTCGCGCGGCAGAAGCGTTTCGAGCATCGCGTAAAAACGCTCTTCGCCGATGTGCGTTTCGCCGTCGAAGTCCACTGCGCTGCGGCGCTGGCGGGCGAGCGTGGCGAATGGCAGATCGAGCGGCGGATCGCCAGGCGGCGGCATCGGCGTCGCGTTGGTTGTATCGCGCCCGATCGTGACCGGCTTATGCGTTGCGCGATGGATCGAATCGATGTCCGGCCACTGCACATGTTCTGCGCTCAATCGATCGGCGCGGCCAAACCACGTTGCGTTGCGGAGCGAATCTTTGATGCGATCGAGCTCCGGATGCGAAGCTCCAACGCCGATCCAGAGCAACGTATCCGCTGTTTCTCTTTCGGCGAGCGAAAAATCCGTCTCGCGGTCGATGCCGAGCACAGCCGCCACCAACTCGTCGGCAACGGAGGACAGCATCCGCGTCTGCCAGCCGAGCGCCGCAGCGGCATAACTCACTGCCGCGATCGCATGTCCGCAGTCGTGTTGACAATAGCGCCAAGCGCGCATGCCGTATTTCCACGCTTCGCGCCAGTAGATCGACGTGAGACCGACGACAATGCCCAGGTCGCCAAACGCTCCGTTCCAGCTCGGATCATCGATCGCCGCGCGCCGTTCCAACGCGTGATCTCGGCTTACATAGTGGTAGACGCCCGCCGACAATCCGGGCAGCGGCGGACAAACAAGATAGCCTTCGGTCGGATGTAGATTGCCGCTGGAGGGATTACAACGGAGCGACCAGCGCGTGCTGCCGAACGCTTTCCACGCCGAGAGCCCGAGCGAAATCTCGAACAGAATCGCGATGCCTGTCAGATCGAACGCGTGCACCGCAGGGAGCTCGCCGCGGCGAATCGCGTTGTACCGGGTTGCGAGCCGATCCGCCGCGAACGGCAGCTTGACGGTCTGGGCGCCGGCAAACCGTCGAAACGGATCGGGCTGATTCGCCCAGTCCAATCCGCCAGGGCCTGGAGCGTAGCGGTCGAGACGGTGCTTGCTCCGCTCGTGGTAATCGAATAATGCCGATGCCCGACGTGATTCGTCGGGGTCGCGAATCAAGCCGCCCGCTCCAACTCCGGGCTCCATTTGCCCGCACGCGCCAACGAATTCATCTTGACGCGCTGGTCGAAGGCCTTTTGCGCGGCGGCGACATTTTCCCGCCGGCCGCCCCATGCTCGCATCGCGGGATCCTGCAGCGCGCGCGCATAGGAGAAAGACAATACCCACGGTGCGCGGGGATAGAGCTTGTTCATTGCGTTCAAGTTCGCCGTTGCCTCCTCGGGGCTCTGGCCTCCCGAGAGAAAATTGATCGTCGGAACGGCAGCGGGAACGTTGCGCAGGAGCACTTCGACCGTTGCGGTCGCGATCTGATCGGCACTCGCCTTTGCCGAATGATCCTTGCCCGGCAGAACCATGCTGGGCTTCAGCACCATGCCTTCGAGCATCACATGGTGACGATGTAACGCCGTGAAAACCGCGTGCAACACGGCGTCGCTGACTTC